>NZ_QRZD01000039.1:0-11755 GCF_003464565.1 Collinsella sp. AF14-35 | reverse complement strand
GGCGGGGCATTCCCCGCCTCTTACACCACATCTCTGCGCGCTACCAGCAGGGACGCGTTATTCTAGCCATGTCGGGACTTAAAATGATACGGCGCCCTACAGTTTTGCCCACCCGCGGCGGTGCTGGCGCGGTCACGTTGCAGAATACTCCGTTTTTTGCACGGGCCAGGATGGGGTACCTCGGGAGAACACGGCGGTATCCCGTAAATATATACAATCTGTACCGTAATTTATACAAAACGAAGAGGCAGACAGCGTAGGGCGGGTGCATTGGGGTGCTTGGTGCATTAAAACGGGGACCCTACGTGCCGTATACTCTGTCTGAATGTGAAAACGGCTTGACGCGTTGCCAGGCGTAGGGGGAGGGTGTCTAGATGAGCGTATTCGAAATTGTGTTTAGTCCGACGGGTGGAACGCAGAAGGTGTCTGGCCTTGTGGCTGGAGCGCTGGACAAAAAGACCGTTACCGTCGATCTGACCGATAGCGGGTTGGATTTCCACGAGGTCTCGATGACGAAGGACGACGTGGCTGTTATCTCCGTGCCAGCGTATGCCGGCAGAGTCCCTGCCGTGGCGGTCGACCGACTGAACATGGTTCACGGCAACGGAGCGCGGGCCGTTCTGGTGTGCGTCTACGGAAACCGCGCGTTTGAGGACACGCTCGTAGAGCTGGAGGACGTTGCGGAGCATGCGGGATTCCGGGTAATCGCGGCAGTTGCAGCCATTGCAGAACATTCCATTGCGCGACAGTTTGCTGCCGGTCGTCCGGATGCGCAGGATGCGGCGCAGCTCGCAGAGTTTGCGCAGCAAATTCAGCAAAAGCTGTTGGCTGAGGATACATCCGAGCCCTCTATTCCCGGCAATCGTCCTTATAAACAAGCCAGAGGTCACCGCATGGCACCTGAGGCAACAGAGGATTGCGTCTCCTGCGGTGCATGCGCCGCGGCGTGCCCCGTTTGTGCTATCGACAAGGGTGACCCCAAACGAGCAGCTGGCGAGGCGTGCATCTCCTGCATGCGCTGCATTGCCGTATGCCCGCGAGGCGCTCGTATGCTTGATCCCAACAAGCTATCCGCTGTTTCTCAGATGCTGAGCAAGGTTTGCGTCGTGCGGAAGGAATGCGAGCTCTTTGTCTAGCGTATACGAAATTGGTGCAATGGGGCCAGGTTAATCTGCACCAACCTGGTGCAAACAAACCTGTCCCCAATGCACCAGAGTGAGGAGCGCCCCTGGGTGCCGGCAGAAAAGGAACGTCCCTAAGTGCCGCTTAAATACCGTTTATCGAAGAAAAAATACCGCTCACCGGTCATAATGATTGTTCTGGCTTTGGGCTTGTCTACAATAGCTCCCGTAAAAAGAAATGCGGAAGGTTACCGAGTCCCTCGGACGTGGGCCTAACCAAAGTCTTTGAACGGATGTGTCTCTATGGACGCATTCGCTTGATTTTGGTTGGGCTATATTTATGAAGGGACATGCCACCATGGGTTTCTTTTCTCGCCTGATGGGCGGTTCGGATGAGCAGAAGACTGCATCTTCCGAGTTCGAAATCCTCGCTCCCGTTTCCGGCGAGCTTGTTCATCTGGAAAAAACCAATGACCCCGCTTTTAGCAGCCGCGCCGTGGGCGATGGCGTTGCCGTGGTTCCCCAAGAGGGAACGGTGTGCGCTCCTGTTTCCGGCACCGTCGCGGCGTTGTTTCCGACTGAGCACGCGCTGGGCATCATGTCCGACGACAGCTCTGCTCAGGTGATGCTGCATATCGGAATCGACACTGTTAAACTTGAGGGCAAGGGCTTCCATGCGCTTGTTGCTCAGGGTGACCATGTCGACGCGGGCCAGCCCCTCGTCGAGGTCGATTTCGACGCGGTCCGCGCCGCCGGCTTCGATCCCACGGTCTTCGTTATCGTGTGCGAGCGTTCGGAGAACTCGACTCTTCGTGAGCACGCTTCCGGCCCTGTTGCTGTTAAAGAGCCTGTCGTCTGGCTTTCCGAGTAAATTCTTGTGGTGGGTACCGTGGTTATCAAGCGAGTTTTCAACAATAACGTCGCAATGGTCACTTCGGACGATGGCTCCGAGCTCATTGTCATCGGTCGAGGCCTCTGCTTTGGCCGTCATGCCGGCGACGCTATCGATGAAGCATCGGTCGAAAAGACCTATGCGCTGCAGGAGGGCACTTCTCAGGATTCGCGTACGATTGACCGCTTGGCACATCTTTTGGAGTCCATTCCCACCGTCAACCTCGTGATTGCCGAGGACATTGTTCAGATGCTCCGTCGAGAGCTCAATGTTGATGTCAACGACAAGATTCTCATTGCTCTTGTAGACCATATCAGCCTTGCTTTGGAGCGCGAGCGCAAGGGCGTCTCCTGCGAGAATCCGTTGCTGCTCGAGATCCAGCAGTTCTATCGCAAGGAGTATGCGCTTGCGGGCCGTGCGCTGCAGATTGTCAAGGAGTATATGGGCTTCCAGATGAGCGAAGAAGAGCAGGGTTTTATTACGCTGCATATCGTCAACGCCACCATGCCGCAACGCTCCGACCGTCTCATCATCTCGGTCCAGCTTGTTCGCGACGTGCTCGCGATTGTTTCCGAGCGCTATGCCACGACCCTCGATGACACCTCGCTGCCTTACGAACGTTTCGTTCGTCACCTGCAGTTTTTCGCGCAGCGAGCGCTCGATCCTGCGGCCGGGCAAATCAATGGTGACGCGCTGTTCCGAATCGATGAAACGGTGTACCCGTGCGCATTCTCGTGCGCGGACGCCATAGCCGCCCACTTGTCGTCTACCTATAACGTTGTCGTTACCAATGCCGAGAAGAGTTATCTCGCTTACCACATTGTTAACCTGCTTGGAGAACCTGGTCTCTAGGCATAACGTGCCCACACATCGATTGATATGAGGCAGGGCTTATGGCCTTGTCCAGGGCACATCTGTCTTAATTTGCGGAAAAGGAAGGGGAGTACCGCTATGACCGCAAAAAAGAAGTTCAATTTCAAAGCGCCGTTGGAGGTGTTCGCGAAGTCAATCGTTCAGCCGATGATGTATCTCTCGGTTGCCGGCATTCTGCTCATCGTGGGCATTATTCTGACCAACAAGACCATTTGCGCCTTGATCCCCGTACTGGGCTCCGGTCCGTTCCAGCTTGTGGGCGCCGTTGTCTATCAGTCGCTGATGTTTATCATCAACAACCTCTCGATTCTGTTCTGCGTGGGCATCGCCGGCGCCATGGCAAAGAAGAACAAGGGCCATGCTTCGCTGATCGCCCTGATGTCGTTCTTCCTGTTCCTGCAGGCTAACAACATCGTGCTCAACGCCACCGGCTCTCTTGCCGAAGCGAGCGGCATGCTCGGCCTTACCGGAACCGGCCAGGCCACCGTTATGGGCATTCAGGTGCTCGACACCGGCGTGTTTGGCGGCATCATTCTTGGTTGCATCACCGGTGCCGTGTTCAACAAGTACTCGAACAAGCAGTTCCCCATTGCCCTTTCGATGTTCTCGGGCGTTCGTTTTCCGTTCCTGATCATGATCATCATTTCCTGGATCATGGGTGCTGGCTTCTGCATCGTTTGGCCTCCGGTTCAGGGTGCCATCTCCTCCGTTGCCGGCATCATTAAGGAGTCGGGCAACATCGGTCTGTTCATCTACGGCATGCTCAACAAGCTGCTCGTTCCTACCGGTCTGCACCACCTCATCTACACCCCGTTCCAGTTCTCCGATGTGGGTGGCACCCTGACGCTGGGCGATCAGGTTATCGCCGGCGCCTATCCCATCCGTGTCGCCGAGATGGCAATGACGGGCCAGCCCTTCTCCGATAGCACCTACTTCAACAGCTACACCTTCAACAACCTGTGGCCCTACATCGGTATCGGTCTCGCCTTTATCTTCACCGCTTACAAGGGGAACAAGGATAAGACCAAGGCCGTTATCATCCCGCTGATCATCACCGCCGTGCTCTCCTGTGTCACCGAGCCCATGGACTTCCTCTTTGTCTTTGCCGCTCCCGTGCTCTTTGTCGTTCACTCGGTTCTTTCCGGTATCTTCCTGGTCCTGCTCAAGGTCCTCTCCGTGCCCGCTTCGACTGCAGGCGGCATCATCAACATCGTGGTTTCCAACCTGGTTCTTGGTGTCGATAAGACCAACTGGCCGATGATGCTCGTGCTCGGAGTCGTCAACGCCGCTCTGTACTTCTTCCTCTTCACCTTCCTTATTAAGAAGCTCAATCTCCACACGCCTGGCCGCGAGGAGGAGTCCGAGCTCGCCGAGTCCGTTGCCGAGGGCGAGGCCGCCGCGTCTGTCGCGGTGAAGCAGGGCGCTGTTGCCGCAGCTCCCGCAGAGGGCGTCGATGCAGGTATTGCCGACCTGGTCGCAGGTCTTGGCGGCAAGGACAACATCGAGGAGCTCGAGAACTGCTTTACGCGTCTCCGCGTGAACGTTAAGAACCCGGACCTCATCGATGAGAGCCTCATCAACCACGTGCCCAACAGCGGCATCAACCGCAACGGCAACAATATCCAGATCATCTTTGGCATGAAGGTTGCCGAGATGCGCGACAAGGTCGAAAACGCAATTGAGAAGGAGCAGTAAACAATGATCATTACTCTGTGTGGTGGCGGATCCACCTTTACCCCCGGCATCGTCAAGTCCATCGCTCTGCGCAAGGACGAGCTCGACGTTGACGAGATTCGTCTGTACGACATCAACGAGGAGCGCCAGCGCAAGATCGGCGTGCTCGTGGACTGGATTCTGCACGAGGACCTTGGCCTGGACATCAAGCTCACGGTGACCACCGACAAAAAGACGGCTTTTACCGACGCGAGCTTCGTGTTTGCCCAGATGCGCGTGGGCGGCTACGCCATGCGCGAGCAGGACGAGAAGATTCCGCTGCGTCACGGCTGCGTGGGCCAGGAGACCTGCGGTTGCGGCGGCCTTGCCTACGGCATGCGCACCATCTTCCCCATGGTCGAGCTGATCGATGACGTTGAGAAGTACGCTAAGAAGGACTACTGGATTCTCAACTACTCCAACCCTGCTGCCATCGTGTCCGAGGGCTGCCGCGTGCTGCGTCCCAACGCTCGCATCATCAACATCTGCGACATGCCGATCGCGATCATCGACGTGGTTTGCGCCGCACTCGATATCGACAAGAAGGATGTCGAGTACGATTACTTTGGCCTCAACCACTTTGGTTGGTTCACCTCGATCCGCCACAAGGGCGAGGAGGTGCTCCCGCAGCTGCGCGAGTACATCAAGGAGCATGAGATTCTGCTGCCCGACTCCTACCTCAAGGGCATGGGCTCGCTCATGGCAAAGAAGCCCGAGGAGGCCACTGACGAGCACCCCGAGCAGAACCGCCACACCAAGGGCAGCTGGTACTACGTCTGGAAGGGCGAGTACGAGATCATGGAGTGCTTCCCGGAGTACCTGCCCAACACGTATCTGAACTACTACCTGCAGCAGAAGGAGTTCGTCGAGCATTCCAACCCCGAGCGCACCCGTGCTAACGAGGTTGAGGAGACGCGTGAGAAGAACCTCTTCGACGGCATCGACCACTACGAGAAGACGGACGAGATCGACGAGAGCACGTTCTATGCGGGCAGCCACGGCGACTGGATTGCCGATTTGGCTATCGCTCTGAAGAACGACACCAAGCAGCGCTTCCTGGTCATTTGCGAGAACAAGGGCGCTATCCCCAACATGCCCTACGACGCTATGGTCGAGCTGCCTGCCTACATTGGCAAGAATGGCCCCGAGGTCATCAGCCGCGACAACATTCCTCTGTTCCAGCAGGGCCTCATGATGCAGCAGCTGAACTCCGAGAAGCTCGTGGTCGAGGCTACGATCGAGGGTTCTTACGAGAAGGCGCTCAAGGCCTTTACGCTCAACAAGACCGTGCCTTCGATGAAGGTTGCCAAGGAAGTTCTCGACGACATGATCGAGGCCAACAAGGGTTACTGGCCCGAGCTTAAGTAAAAGCAACAGGGTCGCTGGCCGCATACCTGGAGCAATGCCCCGTCCACGTGATTGCGTGGGCGGGGCATTGTCATTTGGTAACGCGTTTTACCAAATATGGCATTTATCTGCGGTAATGTTCTATTTCACCGCCGAGGGTGACATTTCATACCGCCTGCCGAACCGTGTCGCTGCCAAACAACTTTATAGGCCAGTGTTGTGCGTGTAGCAACTTCGCCCGGCCTCGCCTCCGGGCTGCCATGTGAGAGGGGATCTTATGGCTCGACTGCACGTAATGGAACGCAGCCACGCTCAGGCCGTCATGGATGACCTGCACGATGCACTCGGACGCCGTCTGGCGGTGAGTTCGCTCGCCCCGTGTCCCGTTGAGTTTACGGCAGCGCTCGTTAACCTGTGCTCCACCCAGAGCTGCGGCAAGTGCACGCCCTGCCGCGTGGGCCTGAGTGCGCTGAGCGACCTGCTCGCCGATGTGCTCGAAGGGCGCGCCGATGAGTCCACGCTCAACCTGATTGAGCGCACGGCCCGCACCATCTACCTTTCGAGCGACTGCGCCATCGGTTACGAGGCCGGCGCCATGGCGCTTACGGCTATCCGCGGTTTCCGCGACGACTTTGAGCATCACATTCGCGAGCATTCCTGCGGCTTTGATCGCGAGGCGCGCGTTCCGTGCGTCTCGGGCTGCCCGGCGCACGTCGACATCCCCGGGTACATTTCGCTCGTCGAGGCCGGCCGCTATGCCGATGCCGTCAAGGTCATCCGCAAGAACAACCCGCTGCCGCTCGTCTGCGGCCTGGTGTGCGAGCATCCCTGCGAGATGCACTGCCGCCGCGGCATGGTCGACGACCCCATGAACATCCTCGCCCTCAAGCGTTTTGCCGTCGAGCATAGTGACCTCAACGACCACAAGCCGCATGTCGTGGACAATACCGGCAAGCGTGTCGCTGTGGTCGGCGGCGGCCCGGCCGGCCTCTCCTGCGCCTACTACCTGGCCGTGATGGGCCACAAGGTGACCATCTTTGAGCAGCGTCACCACCTGGGCGGCATGCTGCGCTACGGCACCCCCAGCTATCGTCTGCCGCGCGAGCGCCTGCAGGCCGAGATCGACTGGATCTTGAGCGCCGGCATCGACGTGGAGCTCGACCACTCTGTGCGCGGCGAGGAGCTCGCCCGCCTGCGTGACGAGTACGATGCCGTCTACCTGGCCATCGGTGCCCACAACGACAAGAAGCTCGGCCTTCCGGGCGAAGAGGCGCCCGGCGTTGAGTCGGCCGTCAAGATGCTGCGCGCCATCGGCGACGACGAGCTGCCCGACCTGAGCGGTCAGCGCGTGTGCGTCATCGGTGGCGGCAACGTTGCCATGGACGTGGCCCGCTCTGCCGTGCGCTGCGGTGCCGAGAAGGTGAGCATCGTCTACCGCCGCCGCATCTGCGACATGACGGCCCAGGACGCCGAGATCGCCGGCGCCCAGGCCGAGGGCTGCGAGGTGCTGGAGTTGACCGCCCCGCTCGCTATCGAGACGGGCGAGGAAGGTCGCGTGAGTGGCCTGCGCGTGCAGCCGCAGATCATCGGCGAGCCCCGTCGTGGGCGTCCGGCCCCGCGTGCCGCCGCTACGCCAGAGCGCGTCATCCCCTGCGAGCGCGTGTTTGTGGCGATTGGCCAGGACATCGATTCCAAGCCGTTTGAGGAGATGGGCATTGCCTGCAAGTGGGGCTGCGTCGTCACCGATTCGGACGGCGCCGTGCCCAACTTCGATGGTCTCTTTAGCGGCGGCGACTGCCAGACCGGCCCCGCCACCGTTATCCGCGCTATCAACGCCGGCCGCGTGGCCTCGGCAAACATCGACCGCTACCTGGGCTTTGATCACAAGATCAAACTCGAGGTCGAACTGCCGACCGTCCAGTTTAAGGGTAAGCACGAGTGCGGCCGCTGCGAGCTGGGCGAGCGCGAGGCCGGCGAGCGCATCCACGATTGGAATCTGGTCGAGCAGGGCCTTACCGAGGAGGAGGCACGCCAGGAGGCAAGCCGCTGCCTGCGTTGCGACCACTTTGGCTTTGGCGCGTTCCGCGGAGGGAGGAACCTGGAATGGTAGAGCCTAACAAAACCACCGTCAGCGACAACACCGAGAACGGGGCGCACAACATGGTCAGGCTCATTATCGATAACTGTGAAGTCGTGGTGCCCGAGCGCACCACGATCCTAGATGCGGCCAAGTCCGTCGGCATCCAGATTCCCACCCTTTGCTACCAGCGCGATCTGAACGAGATCGGCGGCTGCCGCGTGTGCGTGGTCGAGGTTGAGGGCTGCGACCAGCTGGTTGCCGCCTGCAACAACTACGTACTCGACGGCATGGTGGTCCACACCAACAGCCCCAAGGCCCGCGAGGCGCGTCGCACCAACGTGCAGCTGCTGCTGTCCCAGCACGACTCGCGCTGTACGAGCTGCGTGCGCAGTGGTAACTGCAACCTGCAGACCATCGCCAACGACCTGGGCATCTTCTATCTGCCGTACGAGCAGCACCTGGCGCGCGAGGGCTGGGACTTCGACTTTCCCATCATCCGCGACAACGACAAGTGCATTAAATGCATGCGCTGCATCAAGGTGTGCGAGAGCGTCCAGGGCTTGGGGATTTGGGACCTGACCAACCGCGCCACGCACACCGCCGTGGGCACCCGCGGGCGCGCGCCGATCGGCAAGACCGACTGCGTCGCATGCGGCCAGTGCATCACGCATTGCCCCACGGGCGCGCTGCGCGAGCGCGATGACACCGAGGCCGTGTTCGACGCTCTCGCTGATCCCGACAAGATCGTGCTGGTGCAGATCGCGCCAGCCGTGCGCACCGCTTGGGGCGAGGAGCTCGGCATTCCGCGCGAGCAGGCCACCGTTGAGCGCCTGGCCTGCGCATTGCGCCGCGTGGGCTTTGAGTACGTGTTCGACACCGATTTCTCGGCCGACCTCACCATTATGGAGGAGGGCTCCGAGCTGCTCGAGCGCCTGAGTAAGGCCGCCAAGGGCGAGGGCGACAGCCGCGGCTGGCCCATGTTCACGAGCTGCTGCCCGGGCTGGGTGCGCTTTGTGAAGGCGCGCTATCCGGAGTTTGTTGACAGCCTGTCCACGTCCAAGTCGCCGCAGCAGATGTTTGGCGCTGTCGCCAAGACTTATTACGCCAAGGTTCTGGGCGTGGAGCCCGAGCGCCTGTTTGTGGTGTCCGTGATGCCGTGCACCGCCAAAAAGGCCGAGTGCGCGCTGCCGAGCATGGTGGGCGAGGACGGCGCGCCCGACGTGGACGTTGCGCTGACGGTGCGCGAGATGGTACGCATGATCCGCGCAAGCCACGTGAGCGTCGGCACGCTGGTCGAGGAGCCGCTCGATACGCCGCTGGGCTTTGGCACGGGCGCGGGTGTGATCTTTGGCGCCACGGGCGGCGTGATGGAGGCCGCCGTGCGCTCGGCATATTACCTGGTGACGGGCAAGAATCCCGATGCCGACTTCTTTACCGAGATGCGTGGGCTCGACGGTTGGAAGGAAGCCATGGCCGATATCGATGGCACCAAGGTGCGCGTCGCCGTGGCGCACGGGCTGGGTAACGCCGCCCGCCTGCTCGATGCGATTCGCGACGGCCGTGCGAGCTATGACTTCGTCGAGGTCATGGCGTGCCCGGGCGGCTGCGTCGGTGGCGGCGGTCAGCCCATCCACGACGGCTGCGAGCTGGCAGCCGAGCGCGGCCAGGTGCTGTGGGGCCTGGATGCCGCTGCGGACATTCGCTTCTCGCACGAGAATCCCGATGTCCAAGCGTGCTACCGCGAGTTCTTGGGCGAGCCGTTCTCGCCGCTGGCCGAGGAGCTGCTGCATACCGACCATCAAGCATGGACGATGCCCAACGAGGGGACGTGCTAGCGATGCGCGCGTTTGATTTTGAGATGTCGCGCCGGGGGTTTGCCTCGGTGCTCGCCGCGGGCGCCTTGTCGCTTGCGCTTGCGGGCTGTGGCGGCGGGGCTGCCGGTGCCGGGTCCGCCGCGGGCTCGGCTGCCGGGTCTGCTGCGGGCGGTGCTGCTGCAGAGCCGGTCAAGGTACACGTCGCCTCGCTCAAGGGGCCGACCTCGATCGGTCTGGTGCAGTTTATGGACCGGGCGGCCGATGGCGAGACGGACAATGAGTTCGACTTTGCGATTAACACTGCCGCCGACGAGATTGTGCCCAAGGTCATTCAGGGCGATATCGACATTGCCCTGGTGCCCGCCAACGTGGCGAGCGTGCTCTACAACAAGACCGAGGGCGCGGTGCAGGTCATCGACATCAACACGCTGGGCGTGCTGAATGTGGTGACAGGCGATGCGAGTGTGGCCTCGTTTGGCGATCTGGCGGGCCATACCGTCTATATGACGGGCAAGGGCACCACGCCGGAGTACGTCATGAACTACCTGCTGGAGCGCGCGGGCCTGACCGGCCAGGTGACGCTCGAGTTTAAGAGCGAGCCCACCGAAGTGCTGTCGGCCCTGCTTGCCGACCCGTCCGCCGTGGGCGTGCTGCCGGAGCCGTTCAAGACGGCGGCCATCGCCAAGAGCGAGGGCAAGCTGTCGGCGCCGGTGAGCCTGACCGATGTGTGGGACGAGCTGGCGGGTGACACGGGATCGCGCCTGCTGACGGGTGTGACCGTGGTGCGCCGCGCGTTTGCCGAGGAACATCCCGAGGCCGTGGCGGAGTTCTTGAGCTGCCATGAGGCGAGCGTGAAGGCCGTCAATGCGGCGCCGGCAGACTGGGCGCAGGCCGTGGTCGATGCCGGCATCGTGGACAACGCCAAGATCGCCGAGAAGGCGATTCCCGGGTGCATGCTTGTCTGCCAGGCGGGCAAGGATATGAAGGCGGCACTTAGCGGGTATCTGCAGGTGCTGTCCGACGCGGACGCGAGCGCCGTGGGCGGTAAACTTCCGGCTGACGATTTCTACTACTTGGAGTAGCCCGTGCGTGCGTTTGCTCGACAAATGACAGAGCGTATGAAGGCGGTGGCGGCAGTAGGTGCCGTCGCCGCCTTTTGGCTTGCCGCGTGGATGCTGGTGGCGGCGCTGGTGGCGCAGCCGTTGATTTTGCCGGGGCCGGGTGCGGTTGCCTTGGCGCTGCTGCGTCTGGTGTGCGATGGCGGTACCTGGGCGATTTTGGCGGGCTCGGGCGCGCGGATACTGGGCGGGCTGGCGCTTGCCGCGGTGTTTGGTGGCGTACTTGCCGGGATTTCATCACGGTCGCGGGCGTTTGCGCACCTGGTGGCGCCGGCGCTTTCGTTTGTAAAGGCGACGCCAGTCGCCTGCGTGGTGGTCCTGTTGCTTATCTGGCTGGGGTCGGCGCGCGTGAGCATCGCGGCAGTTTTTTTGATGGCGCTGCCAGGCGTGTATTTTTCGCTGGCCGAGGGCTTGGCACAAGTGGATAAGCCGCTGGAGCAGATGTTCCGCCTGCATGGCGTGCGCGGCTGGCGCCTGTTTTGCGCCCATACCTGGCGCGAGGTACTGCCGTTTGTGCTTTCGTGCGCCCGTGCCATGATCGGCATGAGCTGGAAGGCCGGCGTGGCAGCCGAGCTCATCGGCATGGCGGTGGGCACCGTGGGTGAGCGCATCTATCAGGCGAAGCTTTTGATTGAGACGGCTGATCTGCTGGCGTGGACCGTGCTGGTCGTTGCCGCCTCGTGGGCGTGTGAGCGCGTGCTGGTGTGGCTGCTGCGGGTTTCGGGACCCGTGGCGTGGCGCGTGGCCGTGCGGGCGCATGGGCGCGGCGCTCGCGGGCGTGCGGGGGCTGCCGGGGG
>NZ_QRZD01000038.1:0-12488 GCF_003464565.1 Collinsella sp. AF14-35 | reverse complement strand
CGGATGACTTGAAGAAGGGGGAGGCCTCGCGGCCTCCCCCTTTTTTGTATCTCGGGCAATTTGTCTCACATAGTAGCTGTGTTTTATAACCCTCGTTTGTCGCATCTTCTGCGAACGGGCTACAATAACTTAGTCTGTGCGATATGGAGGTGAACATGGCTGAAGCTGGTATCGGCGTTGATATCGTCGAGATTTCCCGCATGAAATCAATTCTTGAAAAGACGCCGTCGTTTGCTCGGCGTGTGTTTACCGAAGAAGAGCGTGCGTATTGCGATGCATCATCGCGTCCCGCTGCTCACTATGCGAGCCGCTTTGCTTCGCGCGAGGCGGTGCTTAAAGCTCTCGGCACGGGTTTTAGTCAAGGCGTGGGTCGCAAGGATGTTTCGGTAACGCGTGATAAACTCGGCAAACCGAAGGCGCTGCTTTCGGGCCGTGCTCTCGAGATCGCTCAAGAACTGGGCGTTGTTGAGGTCGCTCTTTCCATTACGCTTACGGGAGACTTGGCCGTTGCGAATGCCATCGCGATTACCGAAGATGCTCGGCCTAAGCCAAAAGATGAAAAGGTGAGCACCAAGAAACGCGTTGCGCAGACATTTAAAGAGGCTCGCTCTGTATTAGATGAGCTCGAGCAGCTGCAGAATTCAGCATTGACGGAGCACCTGGGCGATGCTTCGCAAGATACGCTAGGAGCATAGATGAAACCGGTTTTGAGTACCGAAGAAGTCGTTCGTCTCGAGGATATCATCGAACGCGAAGGGACTTCGAAGGCCGAGCTTATGGAGCTAGCGGGTGAGTTTGCCGCTAACGAGGTCTTGAAGCTCAATCCCGATCGGGTTCTCGTTTTGGTCGGTTTTGGTAATAATGGCGGCGACGGTTGGGTTGCCGCCGATATCCTGAGCCATAAGGGTGTGGACGTGGATATCGTTTCTCCGGTTGAACCGGATGAGATTCCTGCTGCTCTGGCACGTCATGTTGCTCGTCGTACTGCCGGCCGCGATGTGCACGTTTGCGTCGGCCCCTCGCGTGATGAACTCGAGGTTTTGATCGATAAGGCCGATGTTGTTGTCGATGCCATTTTTGGTACCGGTTTCCACGGGAATCTGCGTGCGCCGTTCTCCATTTGGATTCCTACGGTCAATGAATGCGCCGATTGTGTCGTATCCATTGATGTCCCCTCGGGCCTGAATGCAGAGACGGGCGTTGTTGATGACGACTGCATTCGTGCCGAGCGCACGGTGACGATGATTGCGCCCAAGATTGGTCTGTATAGCGCTGATGGTCCTGAGTATGCTGGCGATTTGATCTGCGGCAATCTTTACGACCGTCTTGACGAGGTCATCGATGATGTCGACCACGCCGCCGAGATTGTCGAGCCCGGTGACTTAGTTGATTACTTTGCTCCGCTACCATCGAATATCGATAAGTATTCCCGTGGCTCCGTGCTTATTGTCGCCGGATCTGCGCAATATCCTGGTGCTGCCATTATGGCGGCCAAGTCTGCAGCTCGCGCGGGTGCTGGTTACGTGGCAGTCGCGGCTCCTAACGCCTGCGCCAATCTCATTCGCATGGCACTTCCTTCGATTCCGGTCTTTGCTATTCCGTCTGATTCCCGCGGCTCCTTTGGCGCCGCTGCGCGCATGACGGTGTGCGAGATCGCAAAGAAGTACAGCTGCGTGCTGTGCGGTCCCGGTATGACGACGTCTGCCGGCGCTATGCAGGTGGTTTCGGGCTTGCTCGAGCTTGATGTACCGCTAATTTTGGACGCCGATGCACTCAACTGCCTTGCTAAGATTGCCATTGACGGTATTGATAGTAACCCCGAGATGTATCGCCGCGAGCAGCCGTTGGTTATGACGCCGCACTATCGTGAGCTTTCGCGCCTGGTTGCCGGTGACGAGGTGAACGACCTTGGTACCGCGATTGCGGCCGCGCAGAAGGTTGTCTGGGCTGCAGGCTCCGACAATCTGGTGGTCATTGCCAAGGGGCCGACGACGGCTATCTGTGGCGTTGAGCGTGTGCTGCTGCCGCTCTCGGGTCCGGCTTCTCTGGCAACTGCCGGTTCGGGTGATGTTCTCGCGGGTATTTTGGCCGGCACGCTTGCCACCATGCGCGACGAGATGGATCGTTGGGAGTTGCTGTATTCGTACGCCGTCGCACTTCACAGCTACGCCGGTTTTGCCGCGGCGACGGAGTATGGTGAGAAGAGCGTTATCGCAACCGATCTTATCGACTTGATCGGTCCTGCCATGGAGCTGGCGGCAAAGGATGCGCTCGAAGATCTGGGAATCATGGACGAAGGGTCGGATGACTAATCATGAATAAAGCCGATTTGACGCGCTGGTCCTGGGTCGAGATCGACCGCGGGGCGCTCCGTCGCAACACGAGGGCCTATAAGAACTTGTTGAATCCGCGTCAGCGCCTGTGCTGCGTGGTCAAGGCCGATGCTTATGGTCATGGAGCTGTTGAGTGCGCCAAGATCATGTATTCGGCCGGTGCCGACATGTTTGCCGTGGCGACGGTTAACGAGGGCGTTGAGCTCCGACAGGGCGGGATTACGAAACCCATCCTCATCCTAAGCGAGCCGCCTATCGAGGCCATTCCGACGTTGCTCGAGTTTGATATCATGCCCTCGGTCTATACGTCTGACTTTGCTCTTGCGTATGGCGAATGTGCCGTCGCGGCGGGCAAGGTGGGCAAGTATCATCTCGCCATCGAGACGGGCATGAACCGCATTGGCGTACATTACACGCAGGTGCTCGACTTTGTCCGCGGTATTAATTTCCATCGCGGTATTCAGTGCGACGGCGTATTTACGCACTTCGCCACGGCCGATGAACCTTCGGGCTGGGACTACAAACTGCAGCGTCAGCGCTTTACTGAGGCCGTTCAGGCCATTAAGGATGCGGGCTTTGAGTGCGGTATCGTGCACTGCGCCAACACGCCGTCCTCGATGCTCGATTCTTCAATGCACTTTGACATGATTCGTGCCGGCATCGGTTTGTATGGTCTGCAGCCATGTGAGCTGAGTGGTCGCGTGATGCAGCTTGATCCCGTTATGAGCGTCCATGCGCGCGTGACGCGCGTGGCACACCCTGCGATGGGCGAGGGCGTGGGCTACGGTTTTACCTACCGCGTACCGCGTACGCGCGTTCAGATCTGCACGCTGCCGATCGGTTATGCCGACGGCCTATCGCGTACGCTTTCCAATCGTATGGATGTGCTGTATCGCGGCGAGCGCGTGCATCAGGTTGGCAATATCTGCATGGATCAGTTTATGGTCGCCATTCAGTCCAACCCGGCGCATGAGATTCCCGAGGCCGAGTATGGTGACGAGATGATCATTGTCGGCTGCGATGGAGATGCCGAGATTACCATGGACGAGATGGCGCGCCTACGCGGCACGATTAACTACGAGGTCGCTTGCGGCTTTGGTATGCGTCTCGACAAGGTCTACGTGTAGGAGTCGCTATGGGCGTCATGCACATTCCCGGCCATAGCCATCAGGCGCCGCGTGAGGTCGCACTCGAGGAGATCGAGGCCGTTCTGGGCGATTGTCACCTTTGCCAGCTTTACCAGTCGCGCCACAACATCGTGTTTGGCGTGGGAAACCCCCGCGCTCGCGTGATGTTTATTGGCGAGGCGCCGGGCCGTAATGAGGATTTGCAGGGCGAGCCCTTTGTGGGGGCGGCAGGCGAGGACCTCAACGGCATTTTGTCGCTGGCGGGGCTCAAACGCGAAGACGTCTACATTGCCAACGTGCTTAAGTGCCGCCCGCCGGGAAACCGCAATCCGCGTCCCGAGGAAGTGCTGGCTTGCTCGCCGTTTTTGCGTGAGCAGATTCGAAGCATCTGGCCCGATATCATCGTGACGCTCGGCAACCCCGCGACGCACTTTGTGCTTAAGACCGAGATCGGCATTACTAAGCTGCGCGGCAGGTTCCACCAGATGGGGCATTTTGTGGTAATGCCCACGTTCCATCCGGCAGCAGCGCTGCGCAATCCGGCGTGGCAGGAGCTGCTGGAGGAAGACTTTAAGATGCTGGGCGACTATCTGGAGCGACATCCCGCACCAGAGGACGCCTCGGAATAATAAGGAGCATATATGTCCCTGGAGCGCCTGGGGGTAGGTACTTACAAAACGACTTGCGCTGCCGATACGGAGTACTTTGGCGAGCTAATTGCACCGTGCCTTGAGGACGGCGATGTGCTCATCCTGACCGGTGGCCTGGGAGTGGGCAAAACTCACTTTACCAAGGGCGTCTCGCGCGGGCTGGGCGATGGGCATATGGTTACGAGCCCTACGTTCGCGCTCATGGCCGTTCACGATCAAGGTCGTATTCCGCTGTTTCACTTTGATCTATACCGCCTGGAGCATGCCTACGAGCTCGAGGATACGGGCATTTTCGATGTGCTGGGCTATGAGGGTGCTTGCCTGCTGGAATGGGGCGAACAATTCCAGGACGAGCTGACGGATGAGTATCTTTCGGTGACGCTCAGGCGTGATGAGGGCGACAGCGACGTGCGAACGATAACGCTCGAGGCGCACGGTGACCGCGCAATGGAGCTTTCCCATTTGATTGATAAGGCTGTACAAGATGAGCTTGCATAACGACAACGCGCTGGTGGTGGCGCTCGATACCTCGACCGACATGCTTGCCTGCGCGGCAAGATGGATTGATGGGCAGACGGGCGAGACGAAGCTCGTGAGTGGCGACCACATGTGTCGCCGTCACGCCAACGTTGAGCTCGTGAATACCGTTGATGGCGTGCTGGCTCAAGCCGGTCTGGATCGCAGCGATGTTGGTTGCTACGTGGTCGGCCGCGGCCCGGGGTCGTTTACGGGTGTGCGCATCGGCATCTCCACTGCCAAGGGCCTCGCGCGTGGTGCCAATGTTCCGCTACTGGGCGTGTCGACGCTCGATGCTTGCGCTTGGACGGCGTGGAAGGCTGGCGTGCGCGGCAAGCTTGGTATCTTGGCCGATGCTATGCGCGGTGAGGTATATCCGGCGCTGTATATGCTGGTCGATGAGGGCCCCGAGCGTCAATTTGAGCGCGAACACGTGGTCAAGGCCGCCGTGGCGCTCGATGAGTGGCGCCGAGCAGCGGACTGGGACCAGGTTCAGCTGACCGGTGACGGTCTCGTGCGCTATGGCAAGCTGCTGGGTGAGGACGAGACCGTCCACTGCGTGGAGCGCGACCTGTGGTGGCCTTCGGGCGAGGGCTTGCTGCTCGCGCACGCTGCGGGTGACGGCGATCCGGCTCGCGTCCTGCCGATTTACACGCGCCTTTCGGATGCCGAGGAAAACGAGCGCAAGCGTCTTGGTCTTGCTGAGAGTGCACAGAGCGAAATTACGGGCGTTGCCGATGAGCTCGCCGGTCGTCATCTGCAGTTCCGTCCCATGGGCGCGGCGGATGCCGAGGGCGCGAGCGCGCTAGAGGCTGCCTGCTTTGAAGGTGCCGGACACAAGGCGTGGACGCCGGGCATGTTCCTGTCCGAACTGGGCGAGGACGTCGCTGCGCCGCGTAGTTGGTGGGTGGCACACGACGACGGCAAGCTGCTGGGCCTTGCCGGCGGTATGGTCGTGGACGGTGATGTGCAGATTCTGGATGTCGCCGTCGACCCGGCACATCGCCGTGAGGGCATTGCCCGCAAGCTGCTGTCGCACGTGAGCTATGATGCCCAGATGCTCGGCTGCACTACGGCTTCGCTCGAGGTCGAGGACGGTAACGAGGGAGCGACCGCGCTTTATAACGCTCTGGGCTTTACCGAGGCTGGCCGTCGCCGCGGCTACTATGGTGCCGGCAAGGACGCCATCGTCATGACGGCTCCGCTGCCCCTGGTGCTTCCGGTCGACAATGCTTCGCCCGAGCCGACGGCGGCAGAGCAGCGCGTATGGCCGCTGCCTGCGCCTGGGCGCTCCGAGGGGGAGCGTGCCGAAATTGAGCGCCGCCGCCTAGTGCTCGCTATCGAGAGCTCCTGCGACGAGACGGCCGTGGCGATTATCGATGCGGATGGCAATATGCTGGCCAACCAGGTGTCGACACAGATTGATTTTCACGCCCGCTTTGGCGGCGTGGTGCCCGAGATCGCCTCGCGCAAACACGTTGAGGTGATTGTGAGTGTCGTGGATGCGGCGCTCGAGGATGCCGCAGCATCGCTTGGTCTTGAGGGCGGAGCCATCGCGCCGAGCGAACTCGCCGCTGTTGGCGTGACACAGGGTCCGGGCCTGGTGGGTGCTCTGGTAGTGGGCGTCGCCTTCGCCAAGGGCTTTGCCTATGCCGCCGGTAAACCGCTCGTGTGCGTCAACCATCTGGAGGGCCATCTGTTCGCCAATCTGCTGGCTCAGCCCGATCTCAGGCCGCCGTTTATCTTCACGCTCGTCTCGGGCGGTCATACCATGCTCGTGCACGTGAAGGCATGGGGCGACTACGAGGTACTTGGTGAGACACTCGACGATGCTGTGGGCGAGGCCTTCGACAAGGTAGCCAAGGCGTTGGGTCTGGGCTATCCCGGTGGCCCCATCATCTCCAAGCTGGCCGAGACGGGCAACCCCAAGGCGATCGATTTTCCTCGCGCGCTTAACAGCAGGGGAGACTATCGTTTCTCGCTTTCGGGTCTTAAAACGGCCGTGACGCTCTACATCGAGCAGGAGACCAAGGCCGGGCGCACGATTCACCTGCCCGATCTGGCGGCTTCGTTTGAGGCAGCCGTCTTTGACGTTCAGTACAAGAAGGCCAAAAACGCCCTGCATGCCACCGGATGCAAGGAATACTGCATCGGCGGCGGCGTCTCGGCTAATCCGCATCTGCGCGAGATGATGATCAAGAAGCTTGGGCGTCAGGGGATCCGCGTGACGGTACCGCCGCTTTCGGCGTGCACCGATAACGCTGCCATGATCGCGGAGGTCGCCCGCCGTAAATTCGACCGAGGTGAAATCTCGCCGTTCGACGTCGACGCCGATCCAAACATGACGCTGTAGCTGGTACGGCGCGGTCCCCGGACGGAGGGGCCGGATATAAGGTTTCCTGCTCTACAGTCCTGCGCAAGACGAAGGCCACATTAAGTGGCCTTCTTTGCGTGCGGAACTCGCGATAAACCTTATATCCGGCCCCTCCGTCCGGGGACCTTTCTGTATCGATATAGCTTCTGAGCTGGTTTGGCGTCGACAACGTCCGGCAAGGTTAGCCAGCTGCGTCGAATTTCCGGCGTGCTTTAGCTGAAAGAAAAAGATGGTGTGCGGAGCTTTGCTCCGCATTTGGGATGGGAGCCCCTGAGAGCCGCGGGAGCCGGGCGGCGCATATGAACTTTATCGCGAGTTCCGCACGCAAAGGAAAGCACTTAATGTGCTTTCCGTCTTGCGCAGGACTGTAGAGCAGGAAAGTTCATATGCGCCGCCCGGCTCCCGCGGCTCCCGAGGGGTATCTCCCATGCAAAAACTTTTGTTGGGTAAAGTCCGAGGTCAATGGCGTTTTATACCGAGAAATTCAAAAATAGTTGAAAATTCATTACAAATTTGCGTTGACTTTAGGTAACTAAAGTTTCATACTCCTTTTTCAACCACTGGGGGATGTGAACACGCACGGATCGTTCGCATCATGATTGAAGAGGATTTTTTAGACATGTTCACGCATCAGCTAAACATTATCAGCGTAGTAATTATCTGATGCGGGTTAGCACATATAGCTAGCCCGTACGATAACGGGCGGCTGATGAAGATGAGGGTCGTCGAGCGCAACCGACGGCCCTCATTTTTTATGTCTGAGAAGTTCTTTTTAGAGGAGGAAATGTAATGAACGGAGTTTTGCTCATGGTTGTGGCCGCGGCGGTGCTCGCCTGCGGCTATCTGGGCTATGGCCGATGGCTGGCCAACAAGTGGGGCGTTGACAAAGAGGCCCTCACGCCGGCCAAGCGCATGAAGGACGGCAAGAGCTTCTCGCCCGTCTCCGCCTTCACCGCGTTTTCGCACCAGTTTAGCTCGATCTGCGGTGCCGGCCCTGTCACGGGTACGATCGTCGCCATGGCCTTTGGCTGGCTGCCCGTTGTGCTTTGGGTTCTCGTCGGCGGCATCTTTTTTGGCGCCGTCCACGACTTTGGTGCCCTGTACGCTTCGATGAAGAACAACGGCAAGTCGCTCGCTCAGCTCATCGAGAAGTACATCGGCAAGACCGGCCGTCGCCTGTTCCTGCTGTTCTGCTGGCTGTTCTGCATCATCGTCATCGCCGCCTTCACCGACATGGTCTGCAAGACGTTCATGTTCACCCCGGCCGTTGACGCTTCTGGTGCTGCTACCGGTGCCATCGACTTCACCAAGTCCTATGCCGCCGGCTGCGCTGGTACCATCTCCATCCTGTTCACCTTCGTCGCTATCGCCTTTGGTTGGGCCCAGAAGAAGTTCAACCTCACCGGTGCTACCGAGTTCGTCACCGGCGTGGTCCTCATGGTTCTCATGTTCGCCGTCGGTATGCAGTTCCCGGTCTACCTGGATAAGTTCCAGTGGTTCGCCGTCGTTATGGTCTACCTGGTCTTCGCCGGCGCTATGCCCATCCAGATGCTCAAGACCCCGCGTGACTACCTCACCTCGATCATGATGATTGTCATGATCGCCTGCGCTGTCCTCGGCATCGTCGTCCTTGGTGTTAACGGTCAGGCCACGATGACCGCCCCGGTCTTTACCGGCTTCTCCAGCGCTTCCGGCATGATGTTCCCCGTCCTGTTTGTCTCCGTTGCTTGCGGCGCTCTCTCCGGTTTCCACAGCCTCGTTTCTTCCGGCACCTCTTCTAAGCAGGTCGAAAAGGAGCAGGACGCCGTCAAGGTCGGCTATGGCGCCATGGTCGTCGAGTCCTTCGTCGGCATCCTCGCCATCATCGTTGCCGGCATCATGTTCTCCGACATGAACACCGCCGGTACCGGCGCCCTCAATGCCGGCGTCGCTTCCACCCCGTTCCAGATCTTTGCCGCCGGCATCTCCCGCGGTATGCAGGCCTTTGGCGTTGACGGCACGCTCGCTACCGTCTTTATGACCATGAACGTTTCCGCTCTGGCCCTGACCTCGCTCGACGCTGTCGCCCGCATCGCCCGCACCTCGTTCTCCGAGTTCTTTGCCCAGACCAACGACGCCCTGGCCATCGAGTCCAAGGCCGGCTACATGAAGGTCCTCGGCAACCCCTGGTTCGCCACGGTCGTCACCCTGCTTCCCGGCCTCGCCCTCGCCTTTGGCGGCTATGCCAACATCTGGCCGCTCTTTGGTGCCTCCAACCAGCTGCTTGGCGGTATGACCATGATCACCCTCGCCGTGTTCTGCAAGTGCACTGGCCGCAAGGGTTGGATGCTCTACGTGCCCGTCGCCTTCCTGCTCTGCTGCACGTTCACCTCGCTGGTCCAGAGCGCCATGGGCTGCATGACCGCCGTCCAGGCTTATGGTTTCTTTGGCACCATCCCGGCTACCGCCACCACGGCTGCCGTCTCCGTCGCTGCCACTAAGGGCCTGCAGCTCGTCTTCGCTGTCCTGCTGATGGTCCTGGGCCTCATCGTTGCCGTCAACTGCCTCAAGGAGTTCTTCGGCAAAGAGGCCGGCTCCATGCCCGACGAGGAGCCCGAGTGGTCCGAGATGGGCAAGGCTGAGTACGGTCGCGCCGCTGCTGCGGAGGCTCCCGCCGACGCCGAGGCTGTCAAGGCCTAGTCGACTTGATGGAGTGACCGTTCCATCCATATGACTCGGAAAGACCGGGTCCGCAACGATGCGGACTCGGTCTTTTTCTTGCGAGAACGGGTGATGCAAGGGCGTCCTCGCAGATGTTTTGCGTGGATAGGCTCGCGCGTTGTACCATATAGACGTATATGTGTGCATATGAAAGGGGCCCCGTGGCCAAGACGGTATATTCCGATAACCAACAAAATGTCGATGCATTGGCCGAGCGCCTGAGCAGCCAAACATCGCTTTCTGCCGATCGGGCGAAGCTCGTTGCTTACGACTTGCTCTGTCGCAAAGCACTCAAGATTAAGTCGAGCGCGCTGGCACAGATTTTCCGCTCCGTCGATAAGGAGTGCGACACCAAGGCGATGCGCGATGAGCTTATCGCGGCAAAGATTGTGACAAAGATCGAGGGCAGTGGCATTAACGGGCGCCCGGCGTTCTATACCATCAATGTCGAGATCCGCGATGCCCAGGAGCAGCCTGCCGAGTCCGTCGAAGATTTTGTCGTCGAGGATTCCGCTGACGTGCCTGCTGTGGAAGAAGCTGCTCCGCGTGAGCATGTCGATACCGATGAGTTGCTCGATGAGAACGTCGTGCGTGCCTTTACGGCCAAGGCAGGACGCGGCGGTTTTGGCGGGGGTGGCAAGCGCGATGCGCAGCGCCGCGCCCAGCAGGAGCGCTTCCGTCGCGCCGTTGCTCAAAAGGGTGAGACGGATGCCGAGGCTGTTGAGAACGAGGTTGCTGCCGAGTCGCAGAGGCCCGCGAAGGAGCAAAAGCCCGTGGAGGCCCAGGAGCCCCAGCGTCGCCGTGGTGCCCACTTTAAGGCTGCGCAGCAGGATGTCGCGCATGAGGTTGAAGAGCCTTCCGAGGCTGCAGACGATGTTGAGGAGTCTGCCAAGAAGGCTCCGGGTTCATGCCGTCCCGGGCGTGGTTTTGCGAGGCGCGCGTATCCCGTAAGGCGTCAGGAGAAGGGCGAGCCGGCTTCGACCGCTCAGGCCGAGAAGGCCGAACAAACCGAGAAAACCGTTGAGCCGGCGGCTCGCGAGCAGCAACCTTCCGAGTCGCAGCCTGCGGCTGACACTGAGGTCAAAGCTCAACAGACCGCTGATAAGCAGGCTGGGGAGAGCGCCTCAGGCAAGCCCCGCCGTCGTCGTCACCGCGGCGGTCGTGGCTCAAATGCCGAGGCCGCGGCCGAGAAGACAGCGACACAAAACGGAGATGAGAAGGCCGAGACTCCGGTGGATCAGGTCAAGCGCCAGCCGGCGAAGGAGGCCAAGTCCGATCGTCCGCAAAAGCGCTCGTCTGCGCCCAAGCAGGAACGTAATACCCGGGCAGATTCCAAGCGTAAGCCTCATGCACAGGCTGAGCCTGCCGCGGCTGATAGTGCTACCCAGCAGCCCGAGTCGGCCGTCCACGGCGAGGTATCGGCGTTTGCCCTTGCCCGCGTTTTGGGCAGGCAGCTGCTCAAAGTTGTCCCTACGCCTACGGCGCTCTCTAAGATCAAGGAGCAGCAGACTCAAATTGTTAAGGTCGAGGGCAAGGACGGCAAAAAGGCGCCGCAGCGCACTCAGCACAACGAGATGTCCAACCGCAAGATTGCCGAGGAAATCGCAATCATCCAGGCTTGGATCGAGCAAAACCGAGGTGCCGATACGCCGGTTGCCTCGCGCCGCCAGCGTGCCTACCAGATTTTTAACGACGAGAAGGCTTTTGACGGCAAGCACGGTGAGCGCCTGATAAGGCGCATGACCGAAAAGGGCATCAGCATGCAGGCGATCAAGGTCGCCCCCAACCGCCCCGTGCACTTTACGGGTTTCTTTACGCTGGGCGCCGATAAGCCGTTCATTATGGTCGAGAACCTGGACACCTACGACGAGATCGTCAGGCTGCTGCGTGGCCGCAAGCACGCCAAGCTCTTTGGCATCAAGGTGGGCGGCGTGATTTTTGGCGGCGGATGCAAGGCGAGCGTCTCGCATGCCCTGGACGATTATCTGGCTGAGATCGGCTATCGCTTTAACTACGTCTACTACGTGGGCGATATCGACCGCGAGGGCGCGCGCATCGTCGAGCAGGCTCGCAATGCCAATGTGGTTGAGATTCGCCTGCATGCCGGCATGTACCGCGCCATGCTCGCCGAGCATAAGCGTCGCGTGAAGGCCGGCGGCGAGTGCGAGCCCGCGGCTGCCAACCAGGGCGTGCCGCAGAACTTGGCGGCGACGATCAAGGATCTGCCCATGGTCACGCGCGTGCAGTTCCGCAATGTGCTGCGCGAGGGCGGGCGCATTCCGCAGGAGATTCTGATGACCGCCGACTATCGGGATGGCGACTCGGGAAGCTTCGACCGCATGCTTAACAACTAAATTCCGCCGGCCCCGGGAGAGCGGGGACACCGGCTTAGGTTTCCTGCTCTACAGTCCTGCTCACGACGGAGGCCACATTAAGTGGCCTCCTGTTCGTGCGGAACTCGCGATAAACCTAAGCCGGTGTCCCCGCTCTCCCGGGGCCTGTCGTGGCTTGGCCGTTGCATGCGGCTCGCTTTTCGGAACGGGGCTGACGGACACGTTCCGAAATCTACCACCGTCGCTGTGCAGGGTGTCTATAAAGAGCCGTGGCCAAAAAACATCAAATATGAGTACTGATACTCTTTTAGTAGCAGTAATTTTGACCACATTTAAGGTGATTTGACGTGTCGATCGAGCAGATAAGCTGCCGTATCTCCTCAAGTGTTCATTAAAGGAAGACCTTGATGGTAGCGCGCAGAGATGTGGTGTAAGAGGCGGGGAATGCCCCGCCT
>NZ_QRZD01000037.1:0-13084 GCF_003464565.1 Collinsella sp. AF14-35 | reverse complement strand
GTTCGGATGAAGTTGCCAATCAAGGGATGTGTCCTTTCGCGCCGCAATTTGTGCAATCTGGGAAAACAGTCCGAATTAACTTGTATAATGGATCGCGTCGAAAGATACAAAAACCTGTACTTTTGCGACTGCGCCTAGCTGCGAGCGAGAAGATGTTCTAAACGCCCCGGTATTTGCGTGCGTCGCAAAGCCAGAAAAGGGGGCGAGAGATGGAGCAGACAACGCGGCGCCAAGAGCAACTGCCGGGCGCATTCAACGGCGCAACTACCAACAGCCAGCATGGCCGCGTCCGCTGGTATCTGGTCCACACCCCCAACGGTAAAGAGCGCGAGACCTGCGAAAAGGTCCGCCGTATTATCCCGCACGATCTGATGCAGGACGCTTTTGTGATGCAAAAGGAGTTCTGGTTTAAGCGGGACGGCGCCTGGTCGCTCCAAACCAAACCCATGTACAAGGAATATTTCTTCGTCGCCACGCACGATGCCGCAGCGCTCGATAGGGCTTTGGCTCAACTGAGCTTTGGCTGCCGCATTGCCGGCAGCAGGGAGCGGGCCTATGCGCCTATGCCGGACGATGCGCAGGAGTGGTACCGCAGCGTGCTGGACGACGACGGAGTGGTGCGCAACAGCGTGGCGCGCATAGAAGATGGCGTGCTGCACATAGAGCAGGGTCCACTTGTGGGGCAAGAGGCCCGCGTTAAAAAGGTCGACCGTCATAAGCGCTGGTGCCTGGTGGACGTGGGCGAAGGCGTCTCCGCTTTTAGGGAGCTGCTTCCGCTGGACGTTCCCAGCAAAACGTAAGGGATACGTTGCACCGGCAATTTATTTGGTTTTTGAATTTGTGGATTTGGGGGGGGTTCCTGGGGACAGGAACGAAAGTTTTATTGTGACTGCTAAAGAAGTAACAGAGAATAATGCGCCCGTGGGGGCGACGCTCATTGCTCGGGCCATGGACCGGCGCAAGGGCACGGCGGGTGCTGGGGTCGGCTCCGCTGCAAACACGGGTGCGGTGAGCCTCCCGGGCTCGCCCGAGTTCGCTGCAGAGTCCCGTGCGCTCGACACGCGATCGCTTGGCTACCGCTTCGTGAAGCGCACGTTCGACATCGCGTTCAGTGCGTGCGTCTGCGTCGTGGCTCTTATCCCTGGCACGGTTCTTTGCGCGTTCATTGCGGCCGACACCAAGGGTGCTCCCATCTATGCGCACGAGCGGGCTGGGCGCTTCGGTCGCCCCATCCGCGTGCTCAAGTTCCGCTCCATGGTCGCCGACGCCAACGACGTGGAGAAGTACCTCAGCCCCGAGCAGATCGAGGAGTGGCACCGCGAGCGGAAGGTCACAAACGATCCCCGCATCACCAAGCTAGGCCGCGTCCTGCGCAAGACTTCCCTGGACGAGCTGCCCCAGTTCTTCAACGTGCTCGCGGGCCAGCTCTCCGTCATCGGCCCTCGCGCCATCACCTACGAGGAGCTCGGGAACTTTACGCACGAGCAACAGGTGCAGGTGCTTGCCGTCCCGCAGGGCATTACCGGTGCCTGGCAGTCGGGCCCGCGCAACCTCGCGACCTTCGAGAACGGCCTGCGCCAGGAGTTCGAGCTTGCCTACGCGAAGGGTGCCAGCCTCAAGGCAGACTGGAAGGTCTTCTTCAAGACCTTTGGCGTCATGTTCGGCAAGAAGAAGACGGGGAGGTAGCGCATGAGTGCTGACAAACCCCTCGTCTCGATCGTGGTGCCGACCTACAAGCGCTCTGACAGGATTCGCGTGGCCCTGGACTCAATCGCCGCGCAGGACTACGGCGCGGAGAACATCGAACTGATTGTAGTGAGCGACAATCGGCCGGAGTGGCCGGAAAGCGCCGAGACCGACGCGGCGGTCGCCCCCTATGCCGCGAGCCTTCCGCACTTTAGGCTGCTGCACACCTCCGGCCAGACCGGCGGCGGGGCGGCGCGCAACTACGCCTGCCGCCAGGCGACGGGCGAGTACCTCACGTTCCTCGACGATGACGACGAGTTCCTGCCTGACAAGGTGTCCACCCAGGTCGCCTTCATGCAGGAAAACTCCCTCGACATGAGCTGGCAGGATGTCTCGTGGTATGACGAACGTGGCCGGCTTGTGGAGCACCGCAGGCTCGACCATTGCGAGGACTTCTCCACCGAGGGTCTGCTGCGCGCGCACCTCCTAACGCCGATAAGCCCAACGGCCATCTATATGCTCAGGCGCGACCTGTTCGACCGCACTGAGGGTTTCGGCGAGGTGGCGACCGGCCAAGACTGGTGGCTGATGCTGCGCTGCATAGAGGCTGGCGCCCACATGGGCTACATGCCCGAGGTGCACGTGAGGCAGTACCTCCATTCCGGCGAGAGGCTCTCGCTTGGCAAGAACAAGGTAAACGGCGAGGTCGCAAGGCACGAGGTGGTGCGCGGCTACTACCCGCGCCTCAGCAAGAAGGATGTGCGCTACATCGAATTTCGCCACAACGCCGTGCTCGCCTTCGCTATGAAGCGCAGCAACCAGCCAGGCCAGGCTGTGATTTACGCCTTAAAGGCCATTGCCTCATCGCCCGCCGCCTGCGTCTCTGAGGCGCTGAAGTTCTTCGGCAAGGCGAAATCCTAACTATTTCATATGTGTGCCTGCTCTTAACGAAAGGTTGAATGATATGTCCGAAAAAATGAAGATAGCAGTCGCCGGCACCGGCTATGTGGGGCTCTCGTTGGCCGTTCTGCTCTCGCAGCACAACGAGGTGCGCGCGCTCGACATCGTCTCCGAGAAGGTAGAGAAGATTAACGCTTTTCAGTCGCCCATCCAGGACGACGAGATTGAGCTCTTCCTGGCCGAGGCTAAGGCGGGCACGAGGAAGCTCGACCTGCATGCAACCGTGGACGTCGCCGAGGCCTATACAGGCGCGGATTTCGCCATCGTGGCCACGCCAACGAACTACGACTCGGACCGCAACTTTTTCGACACCTCGTCTGTTGAAGCCGCAATTTCGGCAATCCGCTCGGTGAACCCGACGGCCTGGATTGTCATCAAGTCGACCATCCCTGTGGGTTACACTTCGTCGCTTCGCGAGACGCTTGGCGACAGCCGCATCATCTTCAGCCCCGAGTTCCTTCGAGAGAGCAAGGCGCTCTACGATAATTTGCACCCTAGCCGCATCGTTGTGGGCGCGCCCAAGGACGACGAGGAAGCTGTGAAGGCCGCAAAGACGTTTGCTGGGCTGCTCGCCCAAGGCGTCGGCCCCGCCGAGCTTGAGCGCACCAACCCTGATGGCACGACGGGCATCCCGCAGCTCGTTCTTGGTACCACCGAGGCGGAGGCCGTGAAGCTGTTCGCCAACACCTACCTGGCACTTCGCGTGGCGTACTTCAATGAGCTGGACACTTACTGCGAGATGAGGGGACTCAACACCAAGGACGTCATCGATGGCGTGTGCCTAGAGCCCCGCATTGGCTCCCACTACAACAACCCCTCCTTCGGCTACGGCGGCTACTGCCTGCCCAAGGACACCAAGCAGTTGCTGGCCAACTATAAGGACGTGCCTCAGAACCTTATCGAGGCCATCGTCGATGCCAACCGCACTCGCAAGGACTACATTGCAGACGAGGTACTGCAACTGCTGTGGGACAAGGTATACGAAGGCAAGGAGAAGCCCGTGGCGGGCGTGTACCGCCTGACCATGAAGTCGAACTCCGACAATTTCCGCGCCAGTTCCATCCAGGGCGTTATGAAGCGCGTGAAGGCCAAGGGAGTGCCGGTCGTTGTCTACGAGCCAACGCTGGACGCGCCGGAATTCTTCGGTTCCGAGGTGACGCATGACCTTGAGAAGTTCAAGGCCGAGTGCGACGTGATCATTGCCAACCGGTGGAGCGACGATCTGGCCGATGTTGCCGGCAAGGTGTATACCCGCGACCTATTCAAGAGGGATTAGTATTTGTGGCGATTACTGCTGATAAAAAAAAGAGACGGCTGCTCCTTCTGACGAGGAGGTTCCCCTTTAACCGCGGCGAGGTCGCCGCTGAGTCCTATCTCGAGAACGAGATAGGCGTTCTTTCGACCTATTTCGACGAGGTGCTCGCCGTGGGGACCGAGGCGCAGCCGGGTGACGCGCCCACCTGCGCGCTGCCGGGCAATGTGACGCCCCTGGCCTTGGGTTGCGGTAATACCTCCAAGGACAAGGCTTTGCTTGCAGTCAAAGGGATCGCGTTTCCCCTTTTGGGCGGTGCGGACGTTCGTGAGGCCTATGCCACAGAATCCGTTCATGGAATCGGAAAGCGCGTGTTTCGGGGCTACTTTGCCGCGAGGGCGAAGGCAAAGGCGGACGTGCTTGCGGAGGAACTGGTCCGCTTTGGCTTTGAGCCCACGCACATATACAGCTTTTGGCTTTACGACACCGCTTTGGTCGCTGCTTGGCTGACCGGCACGTACCCATGTGCACGCGCCGTTGCGCGTGCACATGGGTACGATCTGTATGCAGATCGTACCGATGTGCATTATTTGCCCTTCCGGGGATACCTCCTATCCAAGCTTTCCGGAGTGCTTCCCTGCTCGAAAGACGGGGAGGAATACATAAACGCGAACTGGCCGGGCCATGAGGGCAAGGTGACGACCTCCTATCTCGGAACGCGGGAGATGCCAGACAAGTCCGGCGAGCCGTTGACCTGCCCGTTGCGGGTCGTCTCGTGCTCGCGTATTGTCGACGTTAAGCGCGTGCCTCTTCTTGCTAAGGCTGTCACCCTTCTTGATGCCGAAGGGCTTCGCGTCGAATGGACCCATTACGGCGACGGCCCACAGCTCGAGGAGGCGAGGGCCGCCTGCTCGTTGCTGACGCACTCCACCGCGAAGTTCGCGGGGGCTTTGCCGAACGACGCGCTTTTGGGGGAGTACGCAGCGAAGCATTTCGACGTCTTCGTGAACGTCTCGTCAAGCGAGGGCCTGCCGCTTTCGATCATGGAGGCCTGCGGATTCGGCATTCCCGTCATCGCCACGGACGTTGGCGGAACCCACGAGATAGTAAGCGATGGCGTCAACGGCTTTCTCCTACCTAGCGACTGTGGACCGGAAGATGTCGCCGCGGCCATAAAGCGATTCGTCTTTTTGGGCAAGGCCGAAGGGTCTTCTATGAGGCGCGCTGCAAGGGCCGTTTGGGAGAGGGACTTCCGTTTGGAGGCCAACGTGGAGGGGCTTGTGCGCTCGCTCGGAGTCGATTACAGAAACGAAGGTGAATGATGGGCCAGATTGCGCAGAAGATGACCATGCTCAAAAGGTGGAGCAAAATGCTCACTGGCAAGACGGCTGTGGCCGTAGAGCAGAGCATGGGCAGGGCCTATAATGTCGGACAGTTGTCCGGGTACTACAACGATTTGACCGGCAAGGTCACTGGCAGTACTCTGCTCGACGAGGGCGGTGTCCCTGTTAGCGTCATCGCCGGTGGGGCGCGGGTGCATTTCCCCATCGCCATTTTCCAATACGGTTTGGGCTGTTACGACTTGAGCATTCTCAGGTCGGATGAAGTTGAGCGCTTTCTCGACGCACTAAGGGTATGCTCGGATTGGGCGATCGGCGCCCAGCGGGATGACGGCTCCTGGGACGCATTTGGTCCGATAGGCAGCGCTAAGTACTCCGTCTCCTCGATGGCCCAAGGCGAGGGGTGCTCGATGCTGCTGAGGGCCCATGCGGCTTTCGGGGACGAGTGCTATAGAGTTGCGGCGCTGAAAGCTGCCGAGTTCATGCTTATCGACATGGACAATGGCGGCGTGTCGTCGCATGACGGGGGAGAACTGTTCCTGGAGGAGTACCCTCAACGCCCCAGGCGCAGTGTCATGAACGGTTGGGTGTTTAGCCTTTTCGGTCTCTATGACGCATCGTTGGTCGACGCGCGCTTCGCCGGGCCATTCAAGCACTCTGCGGAGACGTTGGCTTGCCATTTGGATGACTACGACGCCGGCTTCTGGTCTTATTACGACATGGAAAAGCGTATCGCCTCTCCCGCCTACCATCATCTACATATAGCGCAGCTCCGCGCAATGGCGGATCTTTCAGGCGACGCAAGGTTCGCGGTGAAGGCCGAGGTATACGAGCGCTATCAGGAATCTCCGGCCAACCGCAGGAAGGCGATTGCTAAAAAGGCGCTGCAGAAGCTGATCGAGAAATCCGATGCGGTGATCGTCCAATGAAGAAGGCCCTCTATATCGTGACCTCGATGGACACCGGCGGGGCCGAGACGGTATTCATGAAGTATTACCGGGCTTTGGACAAGTCGCGCTATCAGCTCGACTTCTGTGTGTCGTCCGACGTGCCGGGCTTTTACGACGCCGAAATCGAGTCGATGGGCGGCAGAATTGTGCACACAGTCAAGAAGACCGAGGCCGGGCCGGTCGCTTCGTTCAAGCGGCTCATGCAGATAGCCCGGGACGGCGGTTATTGCTGTGCTGTCAGGTCGTCTCAGCACAGTCTTTCCTGTCTTGATTTGCTCGCCATGAGATTCGGAGGCGTGTCCAGAACCATATTCAGGTCAAGCAACACGGGTACAGTTTCGAACAGCAAAAAGGAGACCCTGCTGCACAATCTTTTCAAGCCCCTTGTCAGGGTTGCGGCGACCGACTTCGCCGCCCCGTCTACCGAGGCGGGCGTCTACATGTTCGGCAAGGCGGGGGTATCGGGGCCGCGTTTCCATCTCATGAAGAACGCGCTCAACCTCGAGGACTACGCCTATGACGCTTCGACACGGGACGATGTTAAGCGCGAACTGGGCGTTCCTGCCGAGTCCTATGTCGTCGGGCACGTCGGGAGGTTCAGTGAGCAGAAGAACCACCTCTTCCTTGTCGATGTTTTTGCTGAAATCGCCCGGAGAAGGCCAGACGCCGTCCTCATTCTCGTCGGCAAAGGCGAGACACGCACGGCCGTTGAGAGGCGCGTTGCCGAGCTCGGATTGACCGATAGGGTGGTGTTTGCCGGGGTTAGGAGCGATGTCCGCCGTCTCTATTCGGCTATGGACGTCTTCATCTTCCCCTCTGTCTACGAAGGCCTGCCGAACGTCGTCGTCGAGGCGCAGGCAAACGGACTCCCTTGCGTGATTAGCGACTCCATCACGCGGGAGGTTGGCATTTGCGAGAACGTCGTTTACAAAAGTCTGGGCGACGCTCTGGACGAATGGGCCGACGCCGCGCTCTCCGCGGATCGCATAGGGTCAAGCGCCAGTGCGAGGGATTTGAAAGGCTCGGGCTATGAAATCAATTCGGAGCTTCCCGGTTTCGTGAGGCTGGTATTCGGATGAACTTTATCGAAACATCGCTTTTCTACTTTCTTGTCGTTTTGCTTTCAGCGGCGCTTGCGCGCATGTCGGAAAACGGCAAAAGTAAGGCTGGGCTGGTCGCTGCCGTGGTTCTTCTTACCGCCGTCGGGGGCTTGAGGTCGTATGCGGTTGGGCAGGATACCCTGGGTTATAAAGAGGGAATCGAGTACTTCTACGCGTATGGGACCACGATGTGGAACCATACGTTCAGCGTTCCGTACGGTGTCTTCACAAGTGCGGTGCTCCATATCTGTAACAATTACTCGTTCTTGCTCGTCGTCGAGTCGCTGATCACCAACGCCTTTTTTGCTTTCAGGCTTTGGGATTTTAGACGAACGGCATCGCTCTCGTTTGCGATGTTCGTCTATACGGCAACGGTGTTCCCGCTGTCTATGTGTCTGACGTGCCAGATGATTGCAGTCTCGCTGGTTTTCTACGCAACCAGGTTTTTAGAACAGAATAAGCCGTTGCTTTTTTGCGCTTGGTGGGCTGTTGGCGCTCTTTTGCACGCGTCCGCCCTGATAGGGGTCCTATTCCTCATCTACTACCTATTTTCCAACAAAAGCAAGAGCCGATCGCAGTTCGCCGCGAAGATGCTTGCATCGGTTGCCCTGCTGTTCCTGGCAGCTTATGCGGGCTCTAAGCTCGTCGACCGGTATGCGCGTTACTCCGTGAACGAATCGAGCATCGGGTTGATGGTTTTTGCGCAGGCGACCGTCCTCGCGATCGCATATTTCGTCAGCCGCGAAACTGCGAATGTTGCCCCGGTTGAGAGCGACGGAACGTCGCGGCTCAAAGCCAACCGGATGCCGCTCGTGTTTTACGCTTTAGGCATTTTGGCTTCGGCGTCCTCTTATGTGATTGCCAACGCCGGCCGCATAGCCTATTACTTCACCGTATTAGGCCCCGTGATTTTCGGAGGCTTCGTGAAGGACGCTCGGAAAATAAAAGCCCGTTTTTGTCTTGGCTGTTTTCTAGTTGTCTGGTTCCTTTTCTACGCCTTTTATGCCTATCTGCTTCATACCGGGCTTGGTATCGAGTCTTATTCGTTCGTCTGGATGGGGTAAATAGTGCCCGAAACCGTTTCGGGCATATACGAGCAAAGTCTACGTTGGTGGTTTGCATACGCCCAGGGCTTGTTCCATGTGTAGCGCAGAGAATTAAAAAGTAAAACGCTTTGTTTAAGCTCGGACTTAAGGAAATTGTATATATGGAAAGCAAAATTAAAAAATACCTAAGTGACCCGTGGATGGCCTACTGTGCCTTTACGTCGAAGGGTCTAACGAAATGGGTTTCCGACAGGACGCACCTTCGATTGATGCATCGCGCCAAGTTGGGCATGTGGCCTAGCATAGACTCGCCGGTGACCTTCACTGAGAAGATGCAGTGGCTGAAGCTTAACGATCACAACCCTGCGTACACGACCATGGTCGACAAGTACCGCGCTAAGGACCTCATTGCCTCGCGTGTGGGCTCCGAGCACGTGGTCAAGACGTTGGGCGCCTGGAATTCCGCTGATGACATCGATGTGAGTGGGCTACCGGAGAAGTTCGTACTCAAAACGAATCACGACTGCGGCGGCGTGCTCATCTGCACTGACAAGGGACACTTCGATCTCAACAGTGCCAAGGACTTTTTTCGGGGTCATTTGAAGCAGAATTATTTTTACGGGTGCAGGGAATGGCCTTACAAGAACGTGAAGCCCGTCGTGTTCGCCGAGGAGTTCTTGGAGAGCGAGGGCGATAATGCCCGTGATGAAGACGATAACTGGGAAGGCATCGACGAGTTCGACTTCTTCTGCTTTGACGGGGAACCCCGGCTGATTTCTTATTGCCACGGGGACAAGAACGATTCTGAGAAGAGGTACAACGATTTCTACGACACTGAGTGGAATCTGCTGCCTTTGGCGATGGGATACGCGAGTTCCGAAGAGACGATCCCTGCCCCGGAGCAGCTCAGCGAGATGCTCGAGCTATCAAGGAAACTGAGTGACGGTGTACCTTTCTTGAGGGTCGACCTCTTCATCTGCAAGGGGCGCGTTCTCGTCGGCGAGCTGACTTTCTACCCGTGGGGCGGGTTTACGCCTTTCAGCCCCGCTGAGGCGGAGAGGACGTTGGGGCAAATGGTTTCTTTGCCCCAACGTGAAAACGAGGAATGATGGCAAACGAAAGCTGCATTCAGTGCGTGCGCATGGATAATCAGCCAGTAAGCGCGCTCCGGCGTTTCTTCATGGAGGTTTAGTATGTCCGACACAAAAGACCTCCGGGCGAGGTCGGCAAGCGCGGCAAAGTGGTCTCTGGCAACCGAGATTATCGCCAAAATCATCTCGCCTATCTCGCAGCTCGTCTTAGCGAGGCTGCTGGCGCCAGAGGCGTTTGGCATGGTGGCGACCGTCACCATGGTAGTGAGCTTTGCCGACATGTTCGCGGACGCCGGGTTCCAGAAGTACCTGGTGCAACACAGCTTCCGAGACAAAAAAGACCTGCATGCCAACGCTAACGTGGCCTTTTGGACGAACTTCGGCATATCGGTGGTCCTGTGGTGTCTCATTGCCATATTCAACGATCCGGTGGCCACCTTCGTGGGCAATCCGTCGCTGGGCTTTCCCTTGGCCGTGGCCTGCCTCTCTCTCCCGTTGACGTCGTTTTCGAGCATTCAGATGGCGTTGTTCCACCGTAATCTCGATTTCAAGTCGCTTATGCCGGTGAGACTGACGTCGACCTTACTTAACTTCGGCTCGACGCTTGTACTGGCGTTTATGGGATTTGGTTACTGGTCACTTATCGTTGGCACTTTGGCGGCGAATATTGTAAATGCAGTGGGGCTGACTCTGCTGTCTGAGTGGAAGCCGCGTTTTTTCTACTCCTTCAACATGCTGAAGGCTATGTTCTCATTCAGCGGATGGACGCTTTTGGAGTCGTTCACCATATGGCTTTCCTCTTGGGCGGGCACCTTTATCGTGGGGCATTTCCTGGGTGCGGCTGAGTTGGGATATTACAAGACGCCAGTCACCTTTGTGAGCGGGTGCTTCGGGATTATCACGAACGCTACGACGCCCATCTTGTTCTCGTCACTTTCGCGCCTTCAGTTTGATCGGGAAGAATACGTTGCTTATCTGCGACGCTTCCAGTTCATGGTGGCATTGTTCCTGTTGCCGTTGTCTGCGGGTATCTTCGTATTCCGCGAGCCTTTGGTGGCCCTGTTGCTCGGCGATCAGTGGGGCGAGGCGACGCTCATGTTCGGGTTGTATGGGCTGGTGCAGGGGCCGATGGTGCTGCTCTCATACTACAGCAGCGAGATGTATCGCTCTCTTGGTAAACCGCGCGTGTCTACGCTTGTGCAGGTGATGTACCTCGTGTTGATGACGCCGCTTATGACCGTGGCGGCTATGCAAGGGTTCGATGCCGTCGTGTGGGCTGATGCGGGATTGAGAATCCTTTTGATTGCTATCAACCAAGTGGTCACATATTTCGTGGTTGGCCTTTCGTTTGGGCGCACTATGTTGTCGCTCAAGGAGCCCATTTTCTGCACATCGATGATGTGCGCATTTGCATGGGTGACGTATGGACTCGCATCTAGCAACTGGCTTGGCGTCGGGTTGGACATTGTAGGGTGCGTCGTTGTCTATTTCGCGATTTGCTTTGCTTTGCCCAAGAGTAGGAGGGTGCTGCTGAAGCTGGTCAAGGGCGGCGGCTTTAAAACGTTTTGAGGTCTGTAATTAACTTGTTGGGAGTTCCATCTCAGGACTTCCTTAAAACGAAAGAGTGGGGTATATATGCAGGATAGAAAAGTCCTCGTCACTGGCGCCGCCGGCTTCATCGGGGCGTTTCTGGTGAAGCGGCTGCTCGAAACCACCGACGACGCGATCATCGGTCTGGACAACGTGAACAGCTACTACGACCCTGGCATCAAGGAGGCTCGCCTGCGAATGCTGGCGGAGGTGGACAAGGCGGGGCGTTTCGCCTTCGTGCGCGGCGACCTGTGCGATGCCGCGTTGATAGAGCGCCTGTTCGCTGAGAACGGCTTCGACGTTGTGGTGAACTTGGCCGCCCAGGCCGGTGTGCGATACTCCATCGAGAACCCCAAGGCCTACATAGACAGCAACCTGGTAGGGTTCTTCAATATATTGGAGGCTTGTAGGCGCCACCCGGTGAAGCATCTTGTCTACGCGAGCTCTTCCTCCGTCTACGGCGGCAACGAGAAAGTGCCTTTCTCGGAGGACGACCGTGTAGACTCTCCGGTGAGCCTGTACGCCGCCACAAAGAAGTCCAACGAGCTAATGGCCGCGGCCTACTCCAAGCTTTACTCCATCCCAGCCACGGGCCTGCGCTTCTTTACGGTGTATGGGCCCATGGGAAGGCCCGACATGGCATACTTCGGCTTCACCGAGAAGTTGCGTCGTGGCGATACGATTAAGATTTTCAACATGGGCGATTGTAAGCGCGACTTTACGTACGTGGACGATATTGTGGAGGGCGTGCGCAGGGTCATGGACGGCGCTCCTGAGGTCAAGATCGGTGTTGATGGTTTGCCAATGGCCGCTCATCGCGTGTATAACATCGGCAATTCGAATCCCGAGAACTTGCTGATCTTCGTTGATACGCTGCAGCGTGTGCTGGTTGAGGAGGGCGTGCTCCCCGCCGATTACGATTTCGAGGCGCATAAGCAGCTCGTTCCTATGCAGCCTGGTGACGTGCCTGTAACCTATGCGGATACTGGCGCCTTGGAGCGCGATTTTGGTTACAAACCCGCAACGCCGCTCGAGGACGGTCTTCGTGAATTCGCGAAGTGGTATCGCGAGTTCTACGGGAATTAGCTGGGTGATAGCAATGTCGAATGTATACAGCAGTGACCGTATTCGCTTTGGGGGGGGGTCTATTCTCTCAAACCATGCTTTGAGGTTTGTTTGGCTACTTCGAAAGTGCCAGAATTCGCACAATCCTTTATGGCATCTTTTTCGAAAGAGGATGGCTTGCAAATATGGTCTCGAGATCGCGCCTGCCACCTCGATTGGCGAAGGCTTGTATCTGGGTCACGCTTTTGGCATTACGGTAAACCCGAATGCCGTTATCGGTCGCAACTGCAATATGCACAAAGGTGTGACAATTGGTCGGGAAAACCGCGGCAAACGAAAAGGTGCGCCTGTTCTTGGCGATTGCGTTTGGCTTGGTGTCAACTCAACTATTGTTGGTGGCGTTCGTTTAGGCAACGACGTTCTCGTTGCACCGAACACTTATGTTAACTGCGACGTACCAAGCCATTCGATTGTGATTGGGCACCCATGCAAAATCATTTCTCGAGATGGGGCAACAGACGAATATATAAACAACAGGGTCTGAATAATAAAATCGGTTTTACATGTCTTATCCAGGATAGAGGGGGGGGGATCGTCTTCGCTAATTACAGCGAGTTAGCGACTCAGTGAGCTTTGGCGCGCTCTGATGCGAGCGGAAGGTGAAGCAAACTGGAACGGGTAGTAGATTCCCAGAAGCTATATGCAACGTGAGTGTCAAAGATAGCGCGTCTTAACGCATAACCCTGCATTCCTCCTTTCACCGACTGGCAAAACGATTTACACCTAATTGTCGACATTACCCACGCGATTTATCTTTGCCCCCGCATCGATCTCGCTAAACTAATAACTGCTGCTACCAGGGCATTTTCTGGTGCACATTCTATTGGCTCCTGCGAAGATCGGAGCGGGTATGTTTGCTGCCAAGTCCCACACCAGCCGTCATCACATCGCGATCGCTGCCATGGCCTGCCTATGCGTTTTGCTGGGCGGGCCTTCTTATGCCG
>NZ_QRZD01000036.1:0-13194 GCF_003464565.1 Collinsella sp. AF14-35 | reverse complement strand
TACGGATGAATATGGGAGGTGTTCGGATGAAGTTGCCAATCAAGGGAAACATAAAAGAGACGGCTGCCATGCGAGCCATGTGCTCAATAGCCGTTGGGTAGTCGTTTAAGAACGTCCCCAATGACTATTGACGGCCAAGGCAACGCCGATGTATTGGCAACGTCAGCGAGCGGACCGCATTTGAGGCAAGGTGACGTGAAACGAAAGGGCGCTGACCTTCTGGTCGCGCCCTTGAAGTTGAACGTCAGATTGTCCAAATGCGGCCCGCGCAGCGTCGAGCCGTTACGCGGTTCGTAGAACCGCGTAACCCCCTAGTACATCTTTGCGCCGGCGGGGATGGAGGCGTCGAGCTGGATCAGGTTGAGACGCTCCTCACCATCCTCCTCGTGGATAGCGCTGATGAGCATGCCGCAGCTGGGAATGCCCATCATCTTGCGCGGAGGCAGGTTGGTGATGGCGAGCAGAGTCTTGCCGACCAGGTCCTCGGGCTCATAATAACCGTGAATGCCGGAGAGGATGGTGCGGTCGGTGCCAGTGCCGTCGTCGAGCGTAAAGTTCAGCAGCTTCTTGGACTTCTTGACGGCCTCGCACGCCTTGACCTTCACAGCGCGGAAATCGCTCTTGGAGAAGGTATCAAAGTCGACGAACTCCTCAAACAGCGGCTCGACGGCGATCTTGGAATAATCAACCGTGGGCTTAAGCGGCTTGACGAAGGGGCTCGCGGCGTTGCCGGCCTCGGCGGCCTTGGCAGCAGCGGCACCGGACTGGAAACCCTTCTCGGGCTTCATGTGCGGGAACAGCAGCACGTCGCGGATGGAAGCCTGGTTGGTGAGCAGCATGACCACGCGGTCGATACCGATGCCGATGCCGCCCGCGGGAGGCATACCGTACTCGAGGGCACGCACGTAATCCTCATCGTACTCCATGGCCTCATCGTCGCCGCCGGCCTTCTCGGCCATCTGGGCAGCGAAGCGCTCGGCCTGGTCGACCGGGTCGTTGAGCTCGGAGAACGCGTTCGCGTACTCGTGACCGGCGATGACCAGCTCAAAGCGATGGGTCAGGCGCGGATCATGCTCAAAGCGCTTGGCAAGCGGGCTAACCTCGATGGGGTAATCGCACACGAAGGTGGGGTTGACGATGGTGTCCTCGCCCAGCTCGTCATAGATCTCGGCGATAATCTTGCCGGCGGTCCACTCGGGCTTAATCTCCAGGCCCTTCTCGCGCGCGGCAGCAGCAAGCTCCTCGACCGGCGTATCGATGGTGACCTGTTTGCCGAGCACGTCGGAGACGATGTCGGTCATGGGACGGCTGGCCCACTCACCAGAAAGGTCGATGGTCTGGCCCTGGTACTCGATGACCTCGGGGTTGCCGATGGCCTTGTTAGCCGCCTTAATGACACCTTGGGCGAGCGCCTTCATGCCCTCGAGGTCGGAGAAGGCACGATAGGCCTCCATCGTGGTGAACTCGGGGTTGTGGGTAAGGTCCATGCCCTCGTTACGGAAGATACGGCCGATCTCGAACACGCGCTCAAAACCGCCGACGATGCAGCGCTTGAGGTGCAACTCGGTAGCAATGCGCAGGTAGCACTCCTGATCGAGCGCGTTGAAGTGCGTGATGAACGGCTTGGCAGTAGCGCCGCCCTGGATGGTCTGCAGGATGGGGGTCTCGACCTCCATGTAGCCGTCGGACTCCATAAAGCGACGGAAGGTGGAGAGAATCTGCGAACGCTTACGGAAGGTCTCGCGAACGTCGTCGTTGGCGATCAGGTCAACATAGCGCTGGCGATAGCGGGTCTCCTTGTCGGAAAGACCGTGGAACTTCTCGGGCAGCGGACGAACGGCCTTGGCAAGCAGGGTCGCGCTCTTAGGGGCAACGGAAAGCTGGCCGCGCTGGGTGCGCACAACCACGCCGGTCACGCCCAGGATGTCGCCCAGGTCGAGGGACTTGAGCGTATTCCAGGCGGCCTCGTCCATGTCGTTGATGCGGCAGAACAGCTGAATCTCGGCAGTCGCATCGCGTACGACGATGAACATGATCTTGCCCTGACCGCGCTTGGCGACCACACGGCCGGCGATCTTCACGACGTCCTCGGTGTCCTCGCCATCGGCAAGCTCGGCGTACTTAGCCTCGATATCGGCAACGTAGTCCTCAAGCTCAGAGTGCTCGGGATAGGGGTTCTGGCCCGCCTCGAACAGGGCGGCGCGCTTGGCCAGGCGGGTGGCGCGCTCGTCGTTGAGCGTCGATGCCTGATCTGCGGCGTTCTGGTTCTCTGCCATAAGTTAGCTCCTCAAACTAAAACGCTCCCCAGGATTCGGTCCCAGGGAGCGAAAACAAACCTTTACGCGGGACCGTGGTCTAGCGTGCAATCTTGGCGATGGTGTAGACGCGAGTCTTGCCGGAAGGCGTAACGACCTCGACGGAGTCGCCCTCGCCGTGACCGATGATGGCGTGACCGACCGGAGACTCGTTGGAAATCTTGTGCTCGAGCGAGTTGGTCTCGGTGGTACCGACGAGCGTGACTTCCATGACCTCGCCGTTGGGATCAATCAGCGAAACGGTGGAACCGATGGAGACGGTCAGATCACCTGTGGTGGCAGCAACCTGAGCGTTGGCGAGGATGGCCTGGATCTCGGCAATACGAGCGGCGTTCTGGGCCTGCTTGTCCTTGGCGGCGTCGTACTCGGAGTTCTCCGAAAGGTCGCCGAACGCGCGGGCTTCCTTGATGTCCTCGACGATCTCCTTGGCGTAATCGCCCTCACGCCAAGCGAGCTCCTCGACGAGCTTCTGGCGGCCCTCAGCGGTCAGTACGATCTGGCTTGCGTCCATACGGATATCTCCCCAACTCTGATCAAACAATCAACTGTCAACAAAACGAAAAAGACCGGCTAGCCTGCGGGCAAGCCGGTCAGGTGCTCACCCCAAAGGGATGGGACTACTCTGCGTCCGCGTCGCTGTCCTCTGCCTGCTTCTTCTTGGCAGCAGCGAGCTTGGCCTCGAGCTCAGCGATCTCCTTGTCCTCCTCGGACTGCTCGACCACGACCTCCTCGGCCTGCTTGGTCTCGGCCTTATCGTCGCCCTCCATACCCTCACGGATATTCTTGACGGTAGAGCCGAGGGACTTGCCGAGCTTCGGCAGGTTCTTGGGCCCGAAGATAATCAGGACAACGACGAGAATAATGATGAGCTCAGGAGCCCTCAGTCCAAACATTTAGACCTCCACAATACAGCGAGACAAGCTCGAATGAGTATACCGCGGGTATCGCGGTATCACAACAATAGCTAAAAAAAGGGACCGCAAGAAGCGGTCCCTCCTCATGCTCTGGTCGGGTTGACTGGATTTGAACCAGCGACCCCTGCGTCCCGAACGCAGTGCTCTACCAAACTGAGCCACAACCCGTTAGCTCGACTATAGTAACAAAGATTTTCGCCGCGTGCTAGAGAAAATTTTATTTCTTTGGCGCGTCGATTTGAACCGTGTTGGGAATGAGCTCCGTCGCGCAGGACCACCAGCCGTTTTGCTGGGCAGCGTCGGCAAGCCTTTCGGCCGTGGCGGCGGTGTCGCAAATGGCAAATGAGCAGGCACCCGATCCGCACACATCTACAGCAACGGTGCCGTCCTGTTTACGCAGCCAATCGAGAACCATTTGAATCTGCGGCTCCATCTGTGCGGAAATGGCACCCAGGTTGTTGTGGACGAGCGCGTAGGCCGCCTCTGCGTCTCCCGAGCGAAGGGCAGATGCGATCGCGCCGGGCTTGTCTGCAGGCACCGGAGCCTCGTCAAAACGTCGATAGGCTTCAATTGTCGAAACGCTTGCCTCGCGCGGCTTGACCAACACGCCGGGCGTTGCGGGCAGCGCGGGATACTCAGTTGCCAGCACGTCTCCCCCACCTACGTAGAACGCAGGGCTCGCGTGCAAAAAGAACGGGACGTCAGCACCAATACCCCGCGCAATGTCGTCGAGCGCGGGGTCGGTGCGATCAATTCCCCAGAGCTCCGCCAAGGCGACAATGACCGCGGCCGCATCCGTCGAGGGGCCGCCCAAGCCGGCGCACAATGGAATGCGCTTCTCAATCATCACGCAGATGTTTGCCTCGCGACCATAATGCTCGGCCATAGCAACCGCAGCCCGATACGCCGTATTCTTTTGCATGGGAAAATCTGATGCCGGAACCGTCTGGACGGTCAGCGCCTGCGCCGGCGCGACCGTCACGGAATCGGAAAGACCGACGGCTGCCATCAGGGAATCGACCCTGTGGTAGCCGCGGTCATCGCGCTCGGTATGAACCCCCAGGTAGAGGTTAATCTTTGCCGGCGCGGAAAGAGTCAGGGACCGATCGGTCACCGCTAGTGCTCCTCGAGCTGATTGCCGAGCGGGGTAAAGATATGCTCGCCGCTCTCGGGGTCGAACAGCTCGACCTGACCGGTGAGGACATCGATATACTGGTAGGACTGACGCGACTTGCGGCCGCGGCGCTCGTCAACCTCGACGATAAAGACTGCCGGATGGACGCTCTTGATGGTGCCCATGCGCTCGACGACGCGGGTGCGGCCCATGTTGGCCTTCACCTTAACGCGATCGCCCACCATATCGGTCAGCTTCTCGTGGATGTCGTCGACGTGATTGACTTCCATCTCTTCCATGAACAGGGCCTCCAGAAGATGCAATTCAAAAAGGGGATAATACCCCTAAGATAGACAAAACTCTAATACTATAGCACCCTGTTGCGACCACGCGCAAGTAGCTAATTTGGCTACTTACAGATTGTCGGTATCGAGGACGATGGTGAACGGACCGTCGTTGACCAAGTCGACTTTCATATCGGCGCCAAAGATGCCGTGCGCCACGTGTTCGACATCTTTGCGAACGAGCGTCAAGAAGTACTCGTAGAGCTCGTTGGCAACATCGGGGGCGCCGGCATCGGTAAACGATGGGCGGCGGCCGTGACGGCAATCGGCGAACAGCGTGAACTGCGACACTACGAGAACCTCGCCGTCGACATCGGCAAGTGCCAGGTTGGTCTTGCCGTTCTCGTCCTCGTTAATGCGCAAGCCGCGGAGCTTGCCCCACAGCTTATCAGCCTCGGCGCGCGTGTCGCCGTGGCCCACGCCCAACAGCACCAGATAGCCGCGCCCAATTTTGCCCACGTACTCGCCGTCGACCGTCACGCCGGCGTTGAGCACGCGCTGAACCACCGCACGCACGGCCTACTCCTCGCCCGTCAGTTTGGCGGATAGGTGCTCGAGCGCATGGAATCGATGGCTGATGGCGTTCTTCTCGTCCGCCGTGAGCTCGGCCATAGTCTTGCCCGGCGTATCGACCGGCAGGAACAGCGGGTCGTAGCCAAAGCCGTGATCGCCGCGGCCCTCGTGCGCGATAACGCCCTCACAGGCGCCCTCGCCATAGGTGACCAGGCCGTCCGTATCGATGAGCGCAACGACGCTCATAAAGCGCGCGGTGCGGTCCTCGTCTGCCACGCCTTCCAGATTCACGAGCAGCTTGGCATTGTTGGCGGCATCGTCGCCGTGAACGCCCGCGTAGCGCGCGCTATACACACCGGGCTCACCGTCCAGCGCGTCGACGACCAGGCCCGAATCGTCGGCAATGGCCATGAGCCCCGTCTCTTCGACGGCAGCCTGCGCCTTGATGATGGCGTTCTCCAAAAACGTCGTGCCGTTTTCCTCGGGGTCCTCAAATTCGCCCAGCTGGCCGAGCGCCACAAAGCGCACCTCGGGCATGACCTTGCCCAAAATGGCCTCGATCTCGGTGAGCTTATGGGCGTTGCCCGTTGCCACGACAATGGTCGCCGCCGGGTCGAGGGTGTCGATGTCGATCTTCTCAAGTGCCATGAGTGGTCTCCTTGTCTCTATAGCAATGCCGCGCCGAGGGCGACGAGGGCCTCCGCCTCTCCCCTCTCAATCAACGGCAGTCTTATACTTCGACGTTTTCCCAGATAAAACCTGCCAAAATAAACCTGTCCCTTTTTGGCAGGTTAGGCGATGGCTTGGCGCTGAAGCTCGATGAGCTCGGCGATGCCTTTGTCGCCCAAGTCGAGCAGGGCGTTGAGGCGCTTACGGTCAAAGGGCGCCTGCTCGCCAGTGCCCTGGAGCTCGATCATCTCACCGGTGTCGGTGGCGACGAGGTTCATGTCGACTTCGGCATGGCTGTCCTCGGAATAATCGAGGTCAAGCAGCGTATTGCCGTCGACAACGCCCATGGAGATGGCGGCCACCTGGCCGGTAAGTGGGATGCGCTCGATCTTGCCCGCCTCGACCCACATGGCGAGGGCGTCGTGCAGTGCCACCCAGGCGCCGGTAATGCTCGCCGTACGCGTACCGCCATCGGCCTGAATCACATCGCAGTCGACGGTGACGGTGTACTCGCCGAGCGCTTTCATGTTGACGACGGTACGCAGGCTGCGGCCAATGAGGCGCTCGATCTCCATGGAGCGGCCCTTGCGGTTGGCGTGTTCGCGCTTGCAGCGCTTGCCGGTCGACGTCGGCAGCATGGCGTATTCCGCGGTCACCCAGCCGGCCTTAGCTCCCTTTCGCCAGCCCGGCACGCCCTCCTCGATGGTGGCGGCGCACAGCACGCGCGTGTCGCCGAACTCGGCCAAGCACGAACCGTGGGCGTGCTTCATGACGCCACGGGTGAGCTTAACGGGACGCAACTCGTTGGCGGCGCGGCCGTTGGCGCGGTTGACCTGCATGTACTCCATAGAAATATCCTTTCGGCAAAAGATGTGGCGAAGGCTTTGGCGGCTGCCTTACATCTATTCCAGCTCATCGATATCGATATGTTCGATGCTCTTGAGCGGCTGACCAAAGATAAAGCTGCCCGCCACCGCAAACTCGGCAATGTTATCGGCCGTCGTGGCAAAACGATGCTGCGGCTCGGCGGCGTCACCCGCCAGCTGCTCGCGGCGCGTGAGGATATCGGTCAGCTCTCGTGTGGTCTCCTCGGCGGAACTCACGACGCGCACCCCAGACCCCAGCGCATGGCGGATAGGTCCCACCAACAGCGGAAAATGCGTACAGCCGAGCACCACGGTATCGATACCGTGGTCGCGCAGTGGCTCAACCGTGGCACCCACCAGCGCACGCACGGCAGGCGTATCGAAGATGTCCTCGTTCTCAAGCCACTGCTCTTGCAGATGCGCACCCGAGGCGAGCTCGTGTTCGACAACCTCGACAAAGCTCGAGGCGGGGCAGCCGTATACGTCGACGCCGGCATCTAGATCCTGAATGGCGCGCGTGTAAGCGCCCGAGCGAATGGTGAGGTTGGTGGCGAGCACGCCCACGCGACGCGAACGGGTGCTGTTGATTGCCGCACGGGCACCCGGCGCGATCACGCCGATCACGGGAACGTCGAGCACCTGCTGGGCCAGACGTAAGGCCGCAGCTGTCGCCGTGTTGCAGGCGATGACCATAATCTTGACGTCGTGCTTCGACAGCCAACGGCCCGCCTGCAACGCAAACGAGCGCACCTCATCCTCGGTGCGCGTGCCGTAGGGGCAGCGTTTGGTGTCGCCGAAGTAGTAGACGGACTCGTGCGGCAGCGCCGTCGCGATGGCGCGCGCAACCGTCAGACCGCCCAGGCCAGAATCGAACACACCGATCGGGCGCGTGTCGCCTGCCGGATTCTCGATATCGGACATTACCTCACCAGTCTCTCTCGAAAAGACATATCCAAGTGCGGCGACGCCGCGCTACGAACGCGCCGCGACCAGCAGCTCTGCCGTCGCCGCCCAACCGTCGACAATTTTGCCGCGCGTAACGAAAGCGTTCTCGCAAGCAGCCAGGAACTCGGGCGCGCCGGCGCTCGTCAGGCCATTCTCGACCAGACAGAACGTGCCCACGTGATCGGCCATGTAGAAGTCGGACTCGGAGTCGCCGAGCGCGAGCGTCTCCTCGCGCTCGATCCCCAGGTGCTCGCAGAAGCGCGCAATGGCGACGCCTTTGTTGAGACCCGCGGGGTTGATGTTGAACGCGCGACCGTCCTCGACGCGATCGAGCTCGAGCGTCGTCGGCTTGGACAGATGCGTCAGGTGACCGTTACAGGCCCACACCAGGCCGCAGCCGGCCTCGTCGAGGATGGCCTGGACCTCATCGTCGGGCACATCGCCGCGCATGCCGACGGTGACCTCGCGGTACTTGTAGCCGGTCGACATGTCGTTGTGATACTCGATCTTGTGCGGCCAGCGGGCGAGGATCTTCTCGCACACGCCGGTCTGCTCGATCACCTGGTGCGGAGTAAGGCCGCAGACGGGGTCGTAAGGCATGTCGCCAGTCAGATACTCCCAATCGTTGGCTTTGAGGTCGTACATGACCAGGCCGCCCATCTCACCAATGTAAGAGTTGAGGCCGAGCACGCGCGCGTCCTCGTGGATCATGGTACGGTTGCGGCCCGAGGTGGGAACCACCTGAATACCAGCGCGGGCAAGTGCCACGACGGCCTCGACGAGTTTGGTCGAGGGGTTGCCGTCGTTGTCGCACAGCACGCACGAGCCGGGTGCGAGCATCGTGGCATCCAGGTCGGTAAAGACGTACTTGACCTTGGCCAAGCGCTCGCGCATCTCGCCCGAAAGCTCGGCAACGGTCGGCAGGGTGTTGTGGGACATGGTTACTCCGTTTACGTAGAAGGGTTTGGACTTGGACGGCATGTTTTGATTGAGGGAACACGCTTATGGCGACAGCGCACTCAGGGCGCCGCCGCCATCATGGTTCATTAGTCAAACTGGGTAACATCGATCAGGCGATTGGCCAACGAAAGGTCGCTCTCGATAGGCACGAACTCGTCACCCACGTGCATGAGCTCCTCGTCACCCTTTGCCAGCAGCAAGACAATGGTGGGAGCATTGGGGCTGACGTACTCCTCGCGCGCCGCCTTGAACGCCGCATGCACAGCGGCTTCGCGATCGAGGATGATCTCGTTCGGCGTATCGTCGGGAACATGCTCGGCAAGCTCGCGACAGACCTTCATCGGGTCCTCGTGAGCCGGGTCCTCGTTGGCAAAGATCATCAGGTCGGAATATGGTGCGGCCTCGCGCGGAAGCTGCTCGCGGCGCTCCTGCGCCTTGCCGCCGGCAGCGCCAAACACTGCAATGACTGGACTAGTGGGAAACGCGCGCTTGACCGACGAGAAAAGCGAACGGAACGAAAGCTGGTTGTGCGCATAGTCAACGACGCAGATCACGCGGCCGTCCTTCGACTCCACGACCTCCATACGGCCCGGCACACGCAGTTTGGAGAGGCCCTTCTTGATGGCATCGATACCGATGCCGATCTCGTGCGCAGCGGCGATAGCGACCAGCGCGTTTTCCACGTTAAAGTCGCCCGCGATGCCCAGCAGGACCTTCTCCCCCGCCTCGGACTCGTCGGCACACAGGCCATGCAGGTTAAACTCGATGTTAAAGCCGACCATGCGCACATCGCTCGCCCACAGGCTTGCCTCGGGATGCTCGACGCCAACGGTCACCAAGCGCTCGGCCGTCGACGCTGCCTCCAACACACGGTCAACCTCTTCGGTGCCCAGATTCACCACGGCGGTCTTCGCCTGGTCAAAGATCCTGAGTTTGCTCTCAAAATAATCCTCAAACGTGGGGTGTTCGATCGGCGAGATGTGGTCACGGCCGATGTTGAGGAAGCACGCCACGTCAAACGGCAGATTCTCGACGCGTTGGTACTTGAGTGCCTGGCTCGAGACCTCCATGACCATGGACTGGCGACCGGACTCACGGCAGTTGGCGATATGGCGCCAGACCTCGGGGGCCTCGGGCGTAGTATTGGTGCTCTCGTAGCACTCGATACCATCGTCGGTGTTCACCGAGCCGATCATGCCGCAGGACTCGCCCGCCGCCTTGATGATGGACTGGAGCATAAAAGCGGCCGTGGTCTTTCCCTTGGTACCGGTGATGCCCACGATCTTAACGTCGTGGTCGGGACGGTCGTAGACCTCGGGCGGCAACAGCGCCATCGCCGTGCGTACGCTATCAACAACCAGCATCGCAGCACCGTTCTCTTTCACCAGCGGCTCCAGAGACTCGACCAGCGACTCTTCGCACACAAATGCGACGGCGCCCGAATCGAGCGCCATGCTCAAAAACGCAGGCTTAAAGGCAGCGCCCTTGCAAAAGAACACGTCCCCTGCCGAAACCGCGCGCGAATCAAACGAGCAGCCGGTCACGGCACGCCCGTCAACCTGCTCCGATGCGCGCAGCTCGCCGCACACATCGAGAAGCTTGGCAAGCGTATCGACCGTGGTCACGGTCGCGGAATCCGAATGGTGCATCTTTCGCCTTTCTCAGCCATTTGGCAGGGACGGTTTTCATAGTAACTGAAACATGCTCGCGCAAAAACGGCTCCCGGAGGAGCCGTTACGCGCAGGCGTTCGTAAGCCGAGGCTAGGCAGCCTGAACAGAAGGCTGGCCCTCGTCGATAAAGAAGCGCTTGTACCACACCAAGAACACGAGCGGCGTATAGATCTTGCGCTGGAAATCGCCCTTGCCCGCAAAGTGTAAGTCGAGCAGATGCATGAGCTCGTCGGTGTCGAAAAACTCGCTTGCCCACGGCGCGGTGAAGTACTCCTTGACGTAGTCGTACCACTTTTGCTCGCGCAGCCAGTAGACGATCGGCACCGGGAAGCCCACCTTGGGACGGGTAGCCCACTCATCGGGCAGCGACTTGTTGGCGGCGTGGCGAAGCACCTGCTTGTTGCCGTTCTCGTTGATGCGGTAGCGGTCGGGAATGTGCTCGGCGAACTCCATGACCTTGCGATCCAGGAAAGGCACGCGCAGCTCCAGCGAGTGCGCCATGCACATCTTGTCGGCCTTGAGCAGAATGTCGCCCGGAAGCCACATGTTCATGTCCAGGTACTGCTTCTTGACCAGTTCGGGCTGGCCCTTCACGCGTGCATAGATGGGTACAGCGAGCTCAAAGGCGCCATCGCCGGTGTTGTACTCGGGCTTGAGCACGCCGTCGACCTCGCGCTCCGGCCATACCAGAGCCTGTCCCAGGAACGACTTCTCGGGGATCTCGGCACCCTTGACCAGGAAGTTATGTCCCTTGAAGTACGGCATATGCAGCGCCAGGTTACCGAGCGCGCGACGGATGGGCAGCGGCACCATCTTTTTGTACTTGCGCACCGGGACCGTGTCCTCGTAGTAGGCGTAGCCGCCAAAGAGCTCGTCGGCGCCTTCGCCCGAAAGCACGACGGTAACGTCCTTGCGGGCCATCTCGGCCAAGAACCACAGCGGCACGGAAGACAGGTTGGACTGCGGCTCGTCCATGTGATACTGGATGTCCTCGAGCGCACCGAAGAACTCGTCGGCGGTAATCATCTTGCGAACGTTCTCGACGCCGAGCTTATCGGAAAGTTCCTTGGCGTAGTTGGTCTCGTTGAAGTTCTTGTAGTCAAAGCCCACCGAGAAGGTCTTGTCGGGCATGAGGCAAGCGGCGATGTAGCTGGAGTCGACGCCACCGGAGAGGAACGACGCGACCTTGACGTCGGCGATGCGATGGGCCTCGACACTCTCGTGCACGACCTCGTCCAGCTCATCGACATACTCTTCGAACGGCTTCTCGACGGCAGAGTAATCGCAATCCCAGTAGCGCTCGATGTTCATCTTGCCGGTCGGGATATCGACGGTAAAGTAGTGCGCCGGCGGCAGCTTGTAGACACCCTCGAAGAAGGTCTCCTCAGTCGCCGAATACTGCAGCGTCATGTACGGACGCAGAGCCTTTTTGTTGACCGCCTTGTGGAAGTGCGGGTAGTCCAGGAAGCTCTTGATCTCGGAACCAAAGAGCACGCCCGGAGCGCCGTCGCCCGCATCGGCCATGGGATAGTAGTAGAGCGGCTTGATGCCAAAGATGTCGCGGGCGCCAAAAAGCTTGTTCTTCTTTTTGTCCCAGATGACGAAGGCGTACATACCGCGCAGACGATCGAGTACGGCCTCGCCCCACTCCTCGTAGCCGTGCAGGAGGCTCTCGGTGTCGGCGCCGCAGTGGAACTTGTAGCCCTTGGCCTCGAGCTCGGAACGGAGTTCTTGGAAGTTGTAGATCTCGCCGTTGAAGACAATGACGACGCTGCCGTCCTCATTGGCCATGGGCTGAGCGCCGGCCTCGGTCAGGTCGAGGATCGACAGGCGGCGGAAGCCCAGGGCAACGCGGCCGTCGATAAACTGACCGCCCATGTCGGGACCGCGATGGACGATGCGGTCCATCATCTTGGTGAGCACCTCGGATTGGTTATCCGTCCCACCGACAAAACCGACAAAACCGCACATATACTATCCCCTCTGCTGTTGCTGGGCATCAAATCGAATCAGTAGCTTTTGAGTATACCCGAGGGCGTAAAGAGGGGCGGAATGTTCAGGCAATCTCAACTGAATCAGCTCCGCTGTGACACGCGCCGGTTACCTTTAATGGATATGAGGTGAATGGGGCGATTGTTTTGCTATACTCTCTCCGCACGGGCGATTGGCGCAACGGTTAGCGCAGGTGCTTTACACGCACAAGGCTGGGGGTTCGAATCCCTCATCGCCCACCATTGAATTGGAAACGGTCCTCGCAAGGGGACCGTTTTTGTTTGGGCCCAGCGCATGGGATTCGAACCCGAAAGGGTGCGGAGCTGAGGAAACGCGAAGCGTTTTCCAGCGCAGCACGCGAGGGCCGTAGGCCCGAAGCGAAAGCGGGCGGCGTCAGCCGCACGCGACATCCCTCATCGCCCACCACTGATTTGATAGGCTCCCAGCAATGGGAGCCTTTCTTTTTTGGGCCCATTTCATGGGATTCGAACCCGCAAGGGTGCGGAGCTGAAGAAACGCGCAAGCGTTTTCCAGCGCAGCACGCGAGGAGCGGAGCGACGAAGCGGGGCGCGGGCGGCGCCAGCCGCACGCGGACATCCCTCATCGCCCACCACTTGATTGAAAAGGCTCCCAGCGATGGGGCCTTTCCTTTTTGGGCCCAGTGCAGAGGGATTCGAACCCGCCAGCACGTCTGCCACAAAGGCCGTGGCCAAATAATGGCAAAAATGAGTACTGCTACCTTGGTTACAACATATAAAAAGATAGTATTTGCTTAAGTTCCGCAACATATGTCCATTATAAGGACTAACAGTTGGACCAGAATCGTGCATTCATCGCCATTTCGACGGTGGCGCGCGCAGACGTGGTGTAAGAGCGTCCCGAGGTCCGTCG
>NZ_QRZD01000035.1:0-14584 GCF_003464565.1 Collinsella sp. AF14-35 | reverse complement strand
GCGGGGCATTCCCCGCCTCTTACACCACATCTCTGCGCGCTACCGCATACAAGCTACAAGAGCGGTGTTTTGGGTCGTTTTGGATGTTACTAAAAAAGTAACAGTACTCATATTTGCCATTTTTTGTCCACGGGGCCTTGAGGGAGGGCGTCAATCAGGTCCCAGGGGAGGCGGTTCGAGGGCTGCAAAACAAAAACGGGGACGCAGATTGTCCTGCGTCCCCGTTCTAGGGCGTTATTCGTTCCCTGCGGCAGAATTTACGCCGCTTCGTCGAACTGCGAGTTGTACAGGTCGGCGTAGAAGCCGCCCTGGGCGAGCAGTTCGTCGTGTGTGCCCTTCTCGACGATGTCGCCGTCGCGGATCACCAAGATCACGTCGGCGTTACGGATCGTGGACAGGCGGTGCGCGATGACAAAGCTTGTACGGCCTTGCATCAGCGCATCCATGGCGCGCTGAATGAGCTCCTCGGTGCGGGTGTCCACGTTGGAAGTCGCCTCGTCTAGAATCAGCGCCGGGCGGTCGGCCAAAATGGCACGGGCGATGGTCACGAGCTGGCGCTGACCCTGCGACAGGTTAGTGCCCTCCTCGTTGATCATAAAGTCGTAGCCACCGGCGAGCGTATGGATAAAGTGGTCGCAGCGTGCGGCGCGTGCGGCGGCCTCGACCTCGGCGTCGGTCGCATCGGGGCGTCCGTAGCGGATGTTCTCGCGGATGGTGCCGTTAAACAGCCAGGTGTCCTGCAGCACCATGGCAAACTCGCCGCGCAGCGCCGCGCGGTCCCAGTCGCGCACGTCGACGCCTTCGACGCGCAGCGAACCGCCGTCCACGTCGTAAAAGCGCTGCAGCAGCTTAATGAGCGTGGTCTTGCCGGCGCCGGTGGGGCCGACGATGGCAATGGTTTGGCCGGGCTGCGCCTCGCAGCTAAAGTCGTGGATGATGGTCTTGTCGGGCGTGTAGCCAAACTTGACATGGTCGAACTCCACGTGGCCGGGGCGCTTTTCGGGAATCTGCGCGTCGGCCTTTTGCTCCTCCTCGGGCGCGGCCAGGAACTCAAAGACGCGCTCGGTGGCAGCGGCCATCGACTGCATCGTATTGCTCACGTTGCCCAGTTGCTGTACGGGTTGCGTAAAGTTGCGAACGTACTGGATAAAGCTCTGGATGTCGCCGGGCGTGGCATTGCCGGTCAACGCGAGCTGTGCGCCCACCACGACGACGCCCACATAGCCCATGTTGCCCACCAGGCTCATAAGCGGCATCATCAGGCCCGACAGGAACTGCGAACGCCAGCCGCTAATAAAGAGTCGGTCGTTTTGACGGTCGAACTCCTCGATCGAGGCCTCGGCGCGGTCGAACACCTGAATGACATTCTGGCCGGCAAAGTCCTCCTCGATAATGCCGTTGACGGCGCCCAGGACTTGCTGTTGCTCGCGGAAGTACGGCTGCGAGAAGTGAATCATCACGGTCAGGATAATCGCGGCTGCCGGCAGCGTGAGCACGGTGACGCCGGTGAGCGGCAGACTGATCGACAGCATCATGACGAGCACGCCGATAATCTGCGTGACAGACGTGATGAGCTGCGTCACGCTCTGGTTGAGCGACTGGCCGAGCGTATCGACGTCGTTGGTGATGCGACTGAGTACGTCGCCCTTGCTGTGGCCGTTGAAGTAACTCATCGGAACGACGGCGATCTTGGCGGCGATCTCCTTGCGCATGCGATAACAAATCTTTTGCGTGACGCCGGTCATGAGCCAGCCTTGGATCAGGCTGCAGACAGAGCTCGCCAGATACAGACAGAGCAAAAAGCCGAGCGTCTTGGCGATCCAGGCAAAGTCGACATCGCCGGTGCCGTTGACCTTGGCAACCAAGCCCTCGAACAGCTTAGTCGTAACCTGGCCGAGCACCTTGGGCCCCACAATGTTAAAGATGACCGAGCACACGGCAAAGGCGACGGCGGCAAACACGGCAATCTTGTGCTGGCCGATATAGCCGAGCAGCTGCCTCATGGTGCCCTTAAAGTCCTTGGCCTTTTCGCCACGGCGCATGCCACCCATGCGGCCCATGGGACCACGCTGGCGGGTGGGCTTGGGAATCTGAGTCTTGGTCTCGTCTGCCATTAGCGCTCGCCTCCTTCCATGACGGCTGCAATTTCTTCTTGGGTAAGCCCCAGCTCCTCGGCGGAAAGCTGCGACTGTGCAATCTCCAGGTACGCCGGGCAGCCGTGCAGCAGCTCCTCGTGCGTGCCGGTGCCCACTACGTGACCGTCGTCGAGCACGATGATCTGGTCGGCGTGCATGATGGTCGCGATGCGCTGGGCCACGACCACGAGTGCGGCGTCGGTGACGTTTTTGGCCAGCTCCTCGCGCAGGCGCGCGTCGGTCTTGTAGTCGAGGGCGCTAAACGAGTCATCGAACACCACGACCTCGGGCTTTTTGGCCAACGCGCGGGCAATGGCCAGGCGTTGGCGCTGACCACCCGAAATATTGGAGCCGCCCTGGCTGATGGGGGAGTCGTAGCCGCCCTCGCGCTCGGCGATAAAGTCCTCGGCCTGGGCGATGCGTGCCGCCTGGCGCATATCATCATCGCTCACCATGTCGCCGGCAAACTTGAGGTTGCTCTCGACGGTGCCCGAGAACAGGCGACCCTGCTGCGGGATGTAACCAATGCGGTGGCGCAGCTCGGAAAGGGTCATGTCGCGCACGTCGATGCCGTCGAGCGAAATGCTGCCGCCCGTGACGTCGTACAGGCGCGGAATCAGCTGCACGAGCGTGGACTTGCCCGAACCCGTTGAGCCAATGATGCCGAGCATCTGGCCGGCATGTGTGGTGAAGTTCACGCCGCTGATGACATCGGCGCGGGCATCGGGGTACTGGAAGCTCACGTCGCGGAAGGTGAGCTCACCGCGCGGCGCGCTGGCTGCGGGCAGTTTGGGCGAGGCAGGGTCGTTGATGCTCGTGGGGCAGGTGATGACCTCTTCCACGCGCTCTGCTGCGACCTCGGCGCGGGGCAGGATAACCGAAACCATGGTGAGGATCATAAACGCCATGACGATCTGCATGGTGTAGGAGATGAACGCCATCATGTTGCCGACCTGCATCACGCCGTCGGACACGCCCTGCGCGCCAAACCAGACGATAAGCACGGTGATGCAGTTCATGACGAGCATCATGAGCGGCATCATAAAGCTCATGGCGCGGTTGGTGTAGAGCTGCGTGGTCATCAGGTCGAGGGACGCCTGGTCAAAGCGCTCGAGCTCATGCTCCTCGCGGTTAAACGAGCGGATGGGCATAAGGCCGTCGAGCAGCTCGCGGGCGGTAAGGTTCACGCGGTCCACAAAGCTCTGCATCTTTTTGAACTTGGGCATGGTGAGGCCCATAAGCACGCCGACGACGGCCGAGACCGCGATGATGGCCACGGCGATGGTCCACTCCAGGCCGGTGTGGTTGGCCAGGACGCGCATGACGGCGACGATGCCCATGACGGGCGCCATGAGGCACATGCGGATAAACAGGGTTGCGGCCATCTGAATCTGCTGAATGTCGTTGGTGCAGCGAGTGATGAGCGAGGCCTGGCTAAACTTGCCCACCTCGGCCGGCGAGAAGTGCATGACCTTGTTGAAGGTCTCGCGGCGCAGGTCGCGTGCGATGGAACAGGCGGTGCGCGAGGCCACGGCGCCGGTTAGGATGGTGGCGACCAGTGAGATCAGGCACAGACCAAACATCGTGGTCGCCATGCGGCCCAGGTAGGCGTTCTGCACGTCGGCGGGGTCGATACCCTGCGCCTTGTACTCGTCTTGCACATAGCTCACGGCGCGTTGGGTCACGATGGAGCCCGACATGGAGCCCATTTTGTCCGCCATTTCATTGGCGCCCTCGACGAGCTTGCTTTGGTCTACCAGACCGCCCTCGACACCTAGGCGCAGACTCTTCATGGTGATCTTGCCGCCGTCGGCATCAATCTGCTTTTGCATGTTTTGCGCCGCTGTGGCCTTCTGCTGCATCTCGGCGAGCTGCTCGGGCGTCATTGCCGCCATCTGCTCGGGGGTGGGCATGGCCTGGGCGCCGCCGCCATTGCTTGCCTCGGTGGATGCGCCGGTCATGTCGCCCATGGAGCTGGCGTCGATGCCCTGGTTGAGAGAAAGGACGACGGTCTCGGGCAGGCTCATAATGTCGGCAATCTTGCCGCCATCGGCACGCTCTTCCTCGGTGCCCTTGTACGTTCGAATGCCTTTTTTGTCAGCCTTGCTAAACACGGCCTCCACAGCTTTGGCGTCCTTGGTGCTCATAAAGAGCTCAAGGTCATCGAGTGATTCGGCACGAATGGTGTCGGGCACGGGCGAGGCGATGCCGCCTTGCTGTACGCCCACGTCGACGATGTCGCTCATGTAGGTAGGCAGTGCCAGATCGGCGTTGCAGCTGATTACGATAAGTACGATAGCTGTGAACAGTGCCAGGACATGCTTTTTAAAGAGCTTGAGAATCCTCACTCGGCATCTCTCCTTTCTTGATTGCGGTCGATAATTTCGTTGAAACGCCTTAGAAGGCGCACCATCTCTTGGGTATCTGTTTCGCCGAGCTGCTCGAGGAAGGCCGCGGTGCGTTCCTCGAATTCCCGACGTTTGATTTCGAGATTCTGGAATCCCTTATCGGTCATCGTGACGTGTACACGACGACGGTCGGTCTTTGAGTGCTCGCGCTCGACCCAGCCCTTGGCTTCGAGAGTGCGTAAGATATTGGCGATGCGGGCACTCGAGACCCAGGCGCGATTTGCGAGTTCGCTCGGCGTGAGCGAACCGCCGGCGAGCATGAGGGCGCGCATGACAGCCATCTCGCCGCCGAGAGCTTTGTCCGCAGAGCGTGAAATGCGATGATGCATGCTGACAAACTCAGTTAAGAGCTGACGCCCAAGCTCATGGAAATCGGTATCTTCCACCGAAAACCCCTAACACTAGAAACTATTTTCGGTGAAAGATGATACCCGCATATTCGGGCCTCATTCAGTGGGCAATATAAAGAGCGCATAAAGAGTTAAAAAATTCAATTGCTGAAGCGTTTCAAAGAACTATTATGCCCGCGGTTAGGCGAGGGGTTGTCACCACCATGACGACTGGGACTCATTTATCGCCACGTGCGATGCTCCAACTTCCCGCAAGGAGACACCTTATATAAAGGGGGATGGAGTCATGGCATTTGACTTCACGGGCAAGACCGCGATTGTCACGGGTGGCACTCAGGGCATTGGCCTCGAGATCGCCAAGGGCATCGTCGCGGGCGGCGGACACGTCGCGCTCATCGCAAGGAACGCTGCCAAGGGCGAGGCCGCTGTGACCGAGCTTGGCGAGGGCAACAAGTTCTATCAGCTCGATGTTGCCGATGCGCCTAAGGCGCGTGAGACCGTCGAGCAGATTTTTACGGACCTGCCGCAAACCAACATCCTGATCAACTGCGCTGGCGTCATCAGCACCAAGAAGTTCGACGAGATCGATGACACCGAGTGGCGTCGCACCATCGACATCAACCTCAACGGCACCTTTACCATGATGAACGCCGTGTACCCGCACTTTAAGGCGGCCCATGCCGGCACTATCGTCAACGTGAGCTCTGTTGCTGGCAAGATCGGCGGCGGCCTGCTCGGCACCGCTGCCTACGCCAGCTCCAAAGCCGGTGTTAACGGTCTAACCAAGGCAGTCGCCAAGGAAGGCGGCAAGTTTGGCGTCCGCTGCAACGCCGTGTGCCCGTCGCTCACCCTTACCGATATGACCTCGATTCTCTCTGACGAGAACTCTCAGCGCATCATCAACGGTATTCCTCTGGGCCGCGCCGCCCAGGCCAGCGAGCCTGCGCAGATGGTGCTCTTCTTCGCTTCCGACCTCGCTAGCTTCGTGAACGGCGAGATCGGTGACTGCGACGGTGGCATCGTTCTGGACGGGTAATACCCCGCGACGTTAATTCGGCGACGGCTCCTGCGACTCGGGACCGTCGCCTTCTTTCTGACAAAGGCGCGTGCGGCTACGATTCGCATGCATCCAAAGGAGATATATATGAGTGAATCGACTGCGGTGGAGGCGCCGGCGGCAAAGGAGCCGTTCTTTAAGATGTCCTCCATCCCGGGTGCCAATATTTTGGTGCCGCTTTTGTTGGGCTGCCTGCTCAACACGCTGTTCCCCGATCTGTTCAAAACGCTCGGCAGCTTTACGCTCGGCATGACCCAGCAGGGCGCAGGCCCGCTTGTTGGCGCTTTTTTGCTCATCGTCGGTACGACGATTTCGTTTAAGAGCGCTCCTGCCGCCGCTGCCCGCGGCGCCATCATCATCGCCGTCAAGCAGATCGTGGTCGTTGCCGTGTCGCTGCTCATCCTTTATGTATTCAACGACAACCTGTTTGGCATCTCTGCCATGGTGATGCTGGCCGCTTGCACCGGCGCCAACAACGCTATGTACGCTGGTCTGATGGGCACCATGGGCAATGAGGCCGAGCGTGGCGCCGTCGCCATCACCACGCTGGTTGTCGGCCCTCCGGTCACGATGATCGTGCTCGGCGCTGCCGGTCAGGCTCCGATCGGCTGGTCGCTCGTGGGCGCCATCCTGCCGATCGTCGTCGGCATTATTCTGGGTAACCTCTTCCCCAGCTTTAAGAAGATGATGGCACCGGCACTTTCCGCCATCATCGTGCTCGTCTTCTTTGCCATGGGCTCGACCATGACCTTTGGCCAGCTCATTAATGGTGGTCTTCCCGGTATTCTGCTCGGCGTGATCTGCTCGGTGGTCTTTGCAATTCCCGTTATCGCGGTCGATAAGCTCACAGGCGGTACGGGTGTCGCAGGTGCGGCCATTTCGAGCTGCGCCGGAGCCAATGTGGCCACGCCTGCTGCCATGGCAAGCGTCAACGAGGCCTTGTACGGCGGTGTGGTGCTCGCGACGGCCACGGCACAGGTTGCTGCCTGTGCAATCGTGACTGCTATTTTGACCCCGCTGGTCACCAGCTGGTGCTACAAGCATTTTGAGGGCCAGCAGAGCAACAGCAAGGCAACGACCGACAAGGCCGCCTCAGCCGCCTAATGCCAAGCGGCAATCAAAGCTAAAAACTAGTCACGCCACAGGGCGGCCACGGGGGATCCCGTGGCCGCCCTGCAGTTTCTGTAGGGTCTCTGGAACACTTTACCCTGCTAAAGCTGGCATAACAGCTAGAGTGAACGTCGTACAAAGGCAAGGAAAAATACCAAACAAATCGGTGAACGGTAGTTGTTCGCGCTCGCATTTCCTGCGGGTTTGTAAAAAACGCCTTTATGATATAAAAAAAGAAACATATAACAGCCCAGATGGAGAGGGTCGCTATGTTATCCTTCTCAAACGGGTGAAATCTTGGGTTTTGGGTTGTAGTTCCAAGGTGGACAAACGTTTTCCCTGCACCAACGTGTGGTGAAGAACGGAAGAAGCCGGTAGTGCAAGCCGAACATTCAAGAATTCAATAAGCAGCGGTGTGAGAGAGCGCCGCATTACACGTAACTAGGAGCGTGGTTACACAATGCAGGAGGCATGGGAAGGCTTCAAGGAAGGCATCTGGACGGGAGAAGTTGACGTCCGAGACTTCATCCAGAAGAACTACACCCCCTACGAGGGCGACGAGTCGTTCCTCGCCGGCCCAACCGAGCGTACCAAGGAGCTGTGGGGCGAGGTTCTCGACCTGCTGCTTAAGGAGCGCGAGCAGGGCGGTGTCCTCGATATGGACACCAAGACCGTTACGGGTATCGTGAGCCACCCCGCTGGCTACATCGATAACGCCCACCGCGAGAAGGAGACCATCGTCGGTCTCCAGACTGACAAGCCGCTCAAGCGCGCGCTGCACGTCAACGGTGGCATCCGCATCGCTTGCCAGGCTGCCAGCCAGCACGGCTATAAGGTCGACGAGAACGTTGTCGAGCGCTACACCTTCGAGCGCAAGACCCACAACGCTGGCGTCTTCGATGTTTACACCCCCGAGATGCGCGCCTGCCGCTCGGCCCACATCATCACCGGTCTGCCCGATGGCTATGGCCGCGGCCGCATCATCGGCGACTACCGTCGTGTTGCCCTGTACGGCGTCGACTACCTGATCAAGGACAAGGAGGCCCAGAAGGCTTCCACCCCGACGGTCATGACCGCCGACAACATCCGCGATCGTGAGGAGCTGCAGGAGCAGATCCGCGCCCTCGGCGAGCTCAAGATGATGGCCGAGACCTATGGTTTCGACATTTCCAACCCTGCTACCAACACGCAGGAGGCCATCCAGTGGATGTACTTCGCCTACCTCGCTTCCGTCAAGGAGCAGAACGGCGCCGCTATGTCCATCGGCCGTACCTCCACGTTCATCGACATCTACGCTGAGCGCGACCTTGCCAACGGTACCTTCACCGAGGAGCAGATCCAGGAGTTCGTGGATCACTTCATCATGAAGCTCCGCATGGTCAAGTTTGCCCGTACCCCCGAGTACCAGGCCCTGTTTACCGGCGATCCGCAGTGGGTCACCGAGTCCATCGGCGGCATGGGTGTTGACGGCCGTACGCTCGTTACCAAGATGAGCTACCGCTACCTGCACACGCTCGAGAACATGGGCACCAGCCCCGAGCCCAACATGACCGTTCTGTGGTCGACCCGTCTGCCCGAGAACTTCAAGAAGTTCTGCGCCAAGACTTCTGTCGCCAGCTCCTCGATTCAGTACGAGAACGACGACCTCATGCGCGTCTACCACGGCGACGACTACGGCATTGCCTGCTGCGTGTCCTCCATGCGCATCGGCAAGGAGATGCAGTTCTTCGGCGCCCGCGCCAACCTGGCCAAGTGCCTGCTGTACGCACTCAACGGCGGTGTTGACGAGGTCTCCAAGAAGCAGGTCGGCCCCAAGTATCGCGCCGTCGAGGGCGATACGCTCGATTACGACGACGTTGTGGCCAAGTACAACGACATGATGAAGTGGCTCGCTGGCGTGTACGTCAACTCGCTGAACATCATCCACTACATGCACGACAAGTATTGCTACGAGCGCATCCAGATGGCTCTGCACGACAAGCACGTGCACCGCTGGTTCGCTACGGGCATTGCTGGCCTTTCCGTCGTGGCTGACTCCCTGTCCGCCATCAAGTACGCCAAGGTCCACCCCGTCCGCGACGAGAACGGCATCATTGTCGACTTCGAGACCGAGGGCGAGTTCCCCAAGTACGGTAACGACGACGACCGCGTCGACCAGATCGCTCACGACGTTGTGCACCAGTTCATGGAGTACATCCGCATGAACGACACCTACCGCAACTCCGTGCCCACGACCTCGGTTCTGACCATCACCTCCAACGTCGTGTACGGCAAGAAGACCGGTTCTACGCCTGATGGCCGCAAGGCTGGCCAGCCCTTCGCCCCGGGTGCTAACCCCATGCACAAGCGCGATAGCCACGGCGCCATCGCTTCGCTGTCTTCGGTTTCCAAGCTCCCGTTCCGCGATGCTCAGGACGGCATCTCCAACACCTTCTCCATCATCCCGGGCGCGCTCGGCAAGGAGGACCAGGTGTTCTTTGGTGATATCGACCTTGATCAGCTGGGCGAGTAACTATTGTTAGTGCTATACTAACAATAACGATTACTGATTAGCGCGCCGGTTTCGGCCGGCGCCTATCAATCGAAGGAGACACATTATGAAGGTTTCTGAAGTTTCCGAGACTCAGGCCGATAACCTGGTCCACATGCTCGACGCTTACGCCGAGAAGGGTGGCCACCACCTGAACATCAACGTCTTCAACCGTGAGACGCTGCTCGACGCTCAGGCTCACCCCGAGAAGTACCCGCAGCTGACCATTCGCGTTTCCGGCTACGCCGTGAACTTCCACACGCTCACCAAGGAGCAGCAGGACGAGGTCATTTCGCGTACCTTCCACAACAAGTTCTAAAGGGGTTTAACTCCCGCAGGATCGCTGGGGCTGTTTGGGCTACCTCCCAAAACGTCCTCGGACATGCAAGAAGCCCTCGCTGCGCACTTCGTGCGACGAGGGCTTCTTGCGTCCTGCGGAATATTTTGGGAGGTAGCCCAAACAGCCCCGGCGGGGTCCTGTGTAGTTACCCTTTAGGCGGAACTCTCCTAATGGGTTGAGCGTTCTGGATTCTTGCTTGCTACCGTTTATCGCGTATAGCTACCGTTTGCGGAATAAGTAACACTCCTTAATAAACCGTGTAGAATCTCAGATAAGCACGGAGTTTTCCAGGGAGACGCTGTCCTTTGTTGTGTGCAAGGGGCGGCGTCTCTTTGGCGCTTGGAGGCCGTTCTGCAGCAGGACGGCGGACGTGCGTCACATATTCAAAAGCCAACGTCGAGATGGGTTGTGATGATAATGGGCAAGTACGTAATCGTGGTTGAGTCTGGTTCGGATGTGACGCCGGAGCTCTGCGAGCGCTATGGCATCGTGCGCGTGCCCATGCATGTCACGATTGGTGACGAGACCGTCGAAGACGGATCGATCGACCCGCTTGAGATTTACTCGCGCTGCAACGAGTTTGGTGTGATGCCCAAGACCAGCGGTTGCTCGCCGGCGGATTTTGCGCATGTGTACGACCGCATCCACGCCGAGCGGCCCGATGCGACCATTTTGCATCTTGCGTATTCCGAGGTTACGACCCGCTCGCATCAGTCGTCGAAGATTGCGGCAAAGGGTCGCGATTACGTCTTCTCCATGGATACGCGCTTTGTGTCGGTGGGCCAGTCGCTTGTCGCCGTTGAGACCGCCAAGTATATCGAAGCCCATCCGGATGCCACCGTCGACGAGATTTTCGCCTTTACCAATTCGGTGATGGACCGCGTGCTGCTGGGCTTTGTTCCTACGGACCTTGCCTTCCTTAAGGCGGGTGGTCGCTTGTCCAACGTCGCGTTTCTTGGCGCCCATCTGCTCAAGATTAAGCCCTGCATTGAGGTAACGGGTGGCAAATTCGTGGCGACCAAGAAGCTCCGCGGCTCTATGCTCAAATGTGCCCGTGCCTTTATTGACCACATGGTTGCGAAGGGCGATATTGATTACTCGCACATTGGTTTGGCGTATTCAGTGGGCCTTTCCGAGGAGCTGCGCGACGATATGGAAGTCTATGCGCACGACCTGGGCTTTAAGGACGTTACCTGGACTCAGGTCGGCGGCGTCATCTCGAGCCACTGCGGCCCGACCGCCTTCGGTGCGGTGCTCACGCTTAAGGCGTAAAGGCCGCAGGCGAGCGTTCTCCAGCCTGACATCTCGACGTAGCCCCCAGCCTTGGTGATGGGGGATAGATTAAAACGTGCCGTTCTAGTCCGAGGCGTTTAAACGCAAACGCATGGGCTAGAATGACTCTGGCATTTTAATTGGTTGCATCCAAGGAGAGGCAAGGTAGCGCGAATGGCAGAAATGACGCTTGAGGGTGTGGACGCTCGTCCCGAGGACTCTGCGTTTGCCCTTGGCCGCGTGCATTCGATCGAGACGATGGGAACGGTCGACGGACCCGGCATCCGCTTTGTGGTGTTTGTTCAGGGCTGTCCCATGCGCTGCGCGTATTGCCACAATCCCGATACCTGGTCGGTCAACGGCGGCACCATGGTGACCGTCGAGCACCTGATGGATGAGTTCCAGAGTAACCACGAGTTCTATCGCAGCGGTGGCATTACGGTGTCCGGTGGCGAGCCGCTCCTGCAGCCCGAGTTTTTGGCCGACCTGTTCCGTGCAATGCACAACAACCCCGATGGCCGTGTACATACCTGCCTAGATAGCTGTGGCTATGCATTTGACCCCAAGCATCCGGAGAAGTTCGATGCTGTTCTCAACGAGACCGATATGGTGCTGCTCGACATCAAGCATGCCGATCCGGTTGAGCATAAAAAGCTGACCGGCTGCGATCCTGCGCGCATCCTGGCGTTTGGCGATGAGCTTGCCCATCGCAAGATTAAGGTTGTTATTCGCCATGTGGTGGTGCCGGGTATCACCGACACGGCGGAGGAATGCGAGAAGCTCGGTCGCCTGATCGCTCCATGGCACAACGTGGTGGGCCTGGAAATGCTGCCGTATCACACGATGGGTGTCGTCAAGTACGAGCAACTGGGTATTCCCTATAAGCTCGAGGGCGTGCCCCAGATGGATACCGCGCGCATGCCCGAGCTGCGCAACGCCGTCATGGCCGGCATGAAAAAGCGCCGCGCCGAACTCAAAAACGCCATCGGCTAGCGGCACTCATTGGGGACAGACTTAAATGAGTGCCCCCGGGCACCTAGTTGATTGCTAAGGAGCCCCGTCAAGTTGCGGTGGAATAGTTCTTGTTTTTCGGCTTATGCCGCCCAAACAGGAACTATTTCACCGCAACTGCGTTTTGGGCAAAGATGCGCAACGGAATCGGTGTTTTTGCATAGAAACGCCTGTTTATTGTTTAGAGACACCTCAAACGCGACTGAATATCTTTGGAAAGAAATGCCTGCTATCGACATCGATGGCCGTACCTATGTCATGAGCGTCATGACATCGATGCCGTGGAGCGACCGCTCGAGTGAGGTTACGGCCGCGATTGCAAAGGCGCTGTTTGATACGCGAGCTGCACTGGCTTAGCGTGTTCGTTTGGCGAGGTCAAACAAAATGCTGGTACCATACCGTGGTTGAGAATTTCGTATAGGTTTGGGGAATGGTATGGCTACCATCGCGATTATCGGTGCGCTCGAAAAAGAGATCATGCAGATTAAGGAAGAGCTGAGCGACGTTTGCGAGGCACGGGAGGCAGGCTTGACCGTTGTGAGCGGCGAGCTCGACGGCCTGACAGTTGTCGCCACAACGGCGGGCATGGGCACGGTGAACGCCGCCGCTGCAACACAGCACCTCATTAGCAAGTATGCTCCGCAGGCTGTTGTGTTTTCGGGCATTGCGGGCGGTTTGAACCCCAAGCTCCATATCGACGACGTGGTCATTGGCAAACGCCTACGCTATCTGGATACCGATACCGCGCTTATCGCCGAGTCCGCACCGGGGCTTGAGGAGTTTGGTTCGACGCCCGCGCTGGTCGATATTGCCGTCGACGTGCTTGCTGAGCGTGGGTTCGTTGACGCTTCGACAAATGCAGTCGCTTCGAACGGGGGCACCAAACAGTTCCTGGTCGGCACGATTGCCACGGGTAACCGCTTTGTGACGGGCGCCGCCATGCGTAACGACGCTATCGAAGCGACGCATGCCGATTGTGTCGGCATGGAGGGCGCGGCGATTGCTCATGTCGCAACCAAAAATGGTGTCGATTGCCTGGTGTTGCGCGCTATCAGCGATAATTGTGACGAGGCGTACGATGCAATTTGCGACCGAGAGTTCGATCTGTTCGAGTACGCGCGTGTCGCAAGTAACATCACGCTCGATATCGTCCGCCGCATTGCCGCTGCGCAATAGCGCGCTCTTTTGTAAGAACCTACGACCAAGGAGTGTCCATGGCCGATTCCATTAACTACCAGCTTGCCAAGTTCGTCGCCAGCTACGGCAAGGTTTCGCAGATTCCCGAGTCCACCTGCCCCGAGGTGAGCTTTGTCGGCCGCTCCAACGTGGGCAAGTCGTCGATTATGAACAAGCTCTTTGGCCGCAAGAACCTGGTCAAGGTTTCCAGTACGCCGGGCAAGACGAGCAACATCAACTTCTTTGAGGCCGACGACGTGCATTTCGTGGACCTGCCGGGTTACGGTTTCGCCCGTCGCTCCAAGGCCGAGCGCGACCGCTGGGCCGAGCTTATCGGCGACTTCTTCGACTCCGAGCGCAGCTTTAACCTGGTCGTATCGCTGGTTGACATTCGTCACGACCCCAGCAAGCTCGACCACGACATGATCGACTACCTACAGGGCAACGAGTTCAACTTTATCGTCTGCCTCACCAAAGCCGACAAGCTCAGCCGCACCCAGCAGGCCCGCCAGGCAGCAGCCATCAAAAAGCAGCTCAACGTCCCGGCCGAAAACGTGATCATTACGAGCTCCCAGACCGGCACCGGCATCGACGAACTCAAACGCCGCATCGCCGAGGCTTGCCTCTAGTCAGGCTGCAGCTCCTCAAAAGCTCTCATCTATATCACCCCAGTGATAGTTATTGGTAAACTATCACTGGGGTGATATTTTTAGGAGGTCGATATGGAGCTTTGGCACGGGTCGGAGGTTGTTGTCGAGCATCCATCGTTGGATAAATGCAGGCAATTCAATGACTATGGGCGCGGGTTTTATTGCACACCACATGAGGAAATGGCAATGGAATGGGCATGCCGGACCGAGTCTGATGGCATCGCGAACCGATATGAGCTTGACTTAGAGGGCCTTTCGGTCTTGGATTTAGAGTCTGGGGAGTTTTCAATCCTCAATTGGCTTGCGATTTTGGCTGACAACCGGGAGTTTAATGTCTCGACGCCGCTGGCACGCGAAGGACTTCGGTATTTGCTGGACAACTGCCTGATTGATATTTCTCCCTATGACGTTATTCGAGGCTATCGCGCTGACGATTCCTACTTTTCGTTTGCAAGACAGTTCGTTAACGGCATGATTTCGCTCAGGCAATTGCAGCGCAGGTGGCGCGCGCAGACGTGGTGTAAGAGCGTCCCGAGGTCCGTCGC
>NZ_QRZD01000034.1:0-16383 GCF_003464565.1 Collinsella sp. AF14-35 | reverse complement strand
CGACGGACCTCGGGACGCTCTTACACCACGTCTGCGCGCGCCACCCGCTCATTCACTAGGCGGGAGATTTTCCACGCTCGTATGTCCGGAAATCCTCGCTCAAACAGGATGACTGGGACCGGCCCGGCCTTTGTCTCGATCTGTAACATTTAGAGAACATTTTCTCCCCTATCTGTTACAGATCGAGATATTACGCAGAGACCTCCGCTTACGTCTCATTCTGTAACAGTAAGAAAGGTTTTCAGCTTCTTCGTGTTACAGATCGAGATGTTATCGGCCGTCCCTTGGCAATGTCTCGATCTGTAACTATAAGGAGGGTTTTCAGCCCGCCCGTGTTATAGATCGAGACAAACCTGAAGCTTGGTGGGAGTCAAACCCGCTGACATGTCAACATAAATAGAAACGGGCCCTGTCCCACAAGGGAACAGAGCCCGAAACTCTCATGGAGCCAGTGACAGGAATCGAACCTGCAACCCACTGATTACAAATCAGTTGCGCTACCGTTGCGCCACACTGGCACACTTGGCGCTTTCGCGCGAAGCCTGTTAAGGATAAAGGAATTGAGGATGGGGCGCAACAGGCCCTTCGACCGACCACATCTCAAAACTATTCGCCAGAACGAATAGTTTCGTCTGTTCGCCAAAACAAAAAACTATTCGTTTTGGCGATGGCAAGTCCACAATCCAATAACTACAAGCCAGTGAATTGACCAGCCGAGTAGCTGGTCTCTACAGATACTCCCCTACCGGCCACGAAGGGCCTTGAGCTTGGCCAGGGCATCGGGGCTCAGGCGACTGCCCAGAGTCATCTTGATCTGCGGAGCTTCCTCTGCCTCGTGAACGTCGTTATCGATCTGTTTGATCTCGTCCACCAGCATACGGCTCGAGATGCGCGTAACGCCCTTGCCCATGACGACAGCCTGGATCGTGCCGTCGCTCGATACCACGGAGCACGCGCGACCTTCCCCGCGTGCCTCGATGCAGAGCTTTTGCACCACGGTATCGGCAGAGACACCCGTCGGCGAAAACTCGATGCGCACGCCGCGGGCCGGCAGGTTGGGGCGCTCGTTGGAGATGTTGCCCGCGCCGTCGAACACGATCACGGCCTCGTAACGGCCCTGGGCAAACGCCGCGACATCGTTGATAAGCGCAGTACGAGCCATATCGTGGACGTCGCTGGAATATGGATCGTCGGAATGGTCGTAGACGAGCTTTTCGTAGCGCGGCGTGCAGTGAATCACGTTGTAGCCGTCGACCACCAGCAGCTCGGGCTTATTGGAGTGCACCGTCGAGACCGGATCGGCGATGGCCTGCGCAAACGCATTGCCGCCCACACCATAAGTCGCGGCCGAAACGATCGGCTTGGCCGAGCCCTCGCCAAAGCGCTTGGCCTTGGACTTGGCGCGGTTCTTCTTGGACATGCGCTACTCCTCCCCCATGAGCTCGCCGGCATTGCGGCGCAACCACTCAAAGCACAGCGCAGTGGTCGCCTGGGCAACATTGAGACTCTCGGTCATGCCGCGCTGGGGAAGCTTGGTCAAAAAGTCGCATTTCTCAAGCACCAGGCGCGAGATGCCGTCGCCCTCGGAGCCCATGACGAGCGCAACGCGGCCCTCGAAGGGAGCATCCCAGCAGCTGCCCTCGGCGTGCTCGGAAGCACCGCCCACCCAAAAGCCGGCGGCCTTGAGGTCGTCGAGCGCTCGAGCGATGTTGGGAACCTGTGCGATGGGCAGATGCATAACGGCGCCGGCAGAGGTCTTGTAGCTGCCGACGGTCACACCGGCGGCGCGCTTGTTGGCAATGATGACGCCCGCCGCGCCCACGACCTCGGCAGAGCGCACGATGGCGCCAAAGTTACCGTCGTCGGTCACGTGGTCGAGCACGACGACAAGAGCCGGACCCTCGCCCGCGCGGTCGAGGATATCGGCAACATCGGCATAGGGGAAGTTGCCCACCTCGAGCGCAATGCCCTGGTGAGCGCCATGGCTCGACAGCGCATCGAGCTGCGCGCGCGGCACATACTTAATGCGGACACCCGCGGCGTTGAGATCGTCGACCAGGCGCGACAAGGCAGCATCGCGCTCCCCGCCCTCGGCGATGAGCGCGCACTTGACGGGAAAACCAGTGCGCAGCGCCTCGGCGGCAGCACGACGACCTTCGATAAACTCGCCCTTGGGAGCCTGGACAGCGTCGCGGTTGCGATCGCGCTGCGGACGTGCGGCCTGGGCGCGATCGCGCTGGCCCTTGGAAGCAGCAGCGCGATCATTTCGGCGAATCGGACGCGAGCCAGAAGCGGCCTGCTTGCCGCCACGAGGTGCACGCTTGCGATTGTCGGCCATAAGACGGCCTCCTTAAATAGAAAACGAACAAGAATCGACCGTCCGAGCCACGGCACCTTGCCTTTCAATCGTCGGGCATGACCACCAGGTCTATGCCCTCCTCTTTCAAGGCAATCTGCCGCACCTCGAACGGTCGACAAATACTAGAGACTCTTAATACGAGTACCGGCGGCAGTATCCTCGATCGTCAGCCCGAGGTCCTTGAGCTGGTCGCGGATGGCGTCGGCCAGATCCCAGTTCTTGGCGGCACGGGCCTCGGCACGGGCCTCGAGAATCTTGGCAGCGGCCTCGTCCACGTCGTCACCCGTGTAGGCGACCAGGCCGGCGGCAACGCCCAGCAGGCCCAGCGGCAACTCGACCTTGGGCTCGGGGAGCTCGACGCCAAACGTATCGAGCAGCTCGACCAGCGTATCGGCAGCAGCAAGCGCAGCGGCCTTGTCGGCAGCATCGCCCGCCTGCTCCAGGTACTGGTTGCACTCGGTCACAAAGCCAAAGACAGCACCCATGGCACCGGCAGTGTTAAAGTCGTCGTCCATGCACTCCTTAAAGGCGGCACGGGTCTCGGCGGCCTTGGCGGCAAACGCCTCAGATGCTGCCTCATCGGCATCGGCCGCCGCATGGTTCGCGGCCCAGCGCAGGTTCTCGACCGTACCGGCGATACGCGTAAGCGAGTTCTCGGCACCCTCCAGGCGCTCCCAAGAAAAGTCGAGCGGCGAGCGATAGCTCGTCTGCAGCATCAGCAGGCGCAGGGCCGCAGCAGAGTGCTGTTCGAGCACCTCGGCCAGCGTAAAGAAGTTTCCGAGCGACTTGGACATCTTCTCGCCGTCTACCAGCAGCATGCCCGTGTGCATCCAGGTGTTGGAGAAACCCTGGTGCCAGGCGCAGGTGGCCTGGGCACACTCGTTCTCGTGATGCGGGAAGGCAAGGTCGGAGCCGCCGCCGTGGATGTCGATCGGGGTGCCCAGGTAGCGATGCACCATGGCGGCGCACTCGGTGTGCCAACCGGGACGGCCTTCGCCCCAGGGGCTCGGCCAGCTGGGTTCGCCGGGCTTAGCGGCCTTCCACAGGGCAAAGTCGAGCGGGTCGTTCTTGTCCTCGTTCTCCTCGATGCGCGCGCCAACCATCAGATCGTCGATGTTGCGGCCCGAAACCTGACCATAGTTGGGATCGCTGCGCACGGCAAAGTACACGTCGCCGTTATCGGCGGCGTAGGCATGGCCCTGCTCGATAAGCGTCTTGATCATAGCGATCATGGGGCCGATCTCCTTGGTGGCGCGGGGGCGCACATCGGGATCGAGCACGTTGGCGGCACGCATGACGCCGATGAACTTGTCGGAGAACTCGGTCGCGACCTCGGCGGCCGTGCGGCCCTGCTCGTTGGCGCGCTTGATGATCTTGTCATCGACATCGGTGAGGTTCTGGGCGAACGTGACCTCGTAGCCGCTCGCGATGAGCCAGCGACGAATCACGTCAAAGCTGATGAACGTGCGAGCATTGCCGATGTGGATGTTGTCGTAGACCGTGGGGCCGCACACGTACATGCGGACCTTGCCGGACTCGATGGGCTGGAACTCTTCCTTTTTATGGGTAGCGCTGTTGTAGATACGCATTCGTTACTCCTTAACGGTTTTCTGTAGCAGGCAGACGGCCCAGGCGCCAATTCCCTCGCCCTGGCCTTCCCAACCGAGCTTTTCGGTCGTGGTGGCGGCGACGCCCACGTTTTCGACGTCGACACCCAGGGCATGAGCAAGGTTGGCGCGCATGGCATCGCGGTGCGGAGTGATCTTGGGTTGCTGGCAGGCAATGGTGCAATCGGCATCGACAAACTCAAAGCCAAGCTCGCGCGCATAGTCCATCACGCGAGCGAGCAGCACCATCGAATCGGCACCCTCGTAGGCGGGATCGGTGTCGGGGAATAGCTTGCCGATATCTCCCCCGCGGCAGGCGCCCAGAATGGCGTCGGCCAAGGCGTGCGCGAGCACATCGGCATCCGAGTGGCCCAGCAGGCCGCGCTCGTAGGGAATGTCAACCCCGCCGATGATACATCGACGCCCCTCCACCAAACGGTGGACGTCGTAGCCGTGGCCAATGCGCAGGTTACTGAACATGGGGAAGGTCCTCTCCCTCGGCCATGCGACCAAGCAGAATCGCGGTTACGGGACGCAGGTCCTCGGGCACCGTCACCTTAAGGTTATCGCGCGGGCTCTGGACACAGCGGACGCGCCCGCCCATGCGCTCGACCAGCGAAGAATCGTCGGTCCCGATAAAGCCCTCGGCGATAGCTGCGGTGTGGGCGCGCTTCATGGCGTCGACGCTAAAGATCTGCGGTGTCTGCGCGGCCCAGTAGAGCTCACGCGGCGGCGTCTCGACGATATTGTCGCCGTCGACGATCTTGAGCGTGTCGATCGCGGGCTGACCGCATACGACACCGTCGAGGGCGCGGTCGTCCACAAGCACGTCGATCGCATGATCGATGGCCTCGGTCGTGATGAGCGGACGGGCGCCGTCGTGGATGGCGACATATTCGAAACCCGCCGGAACCGCATGCACGCCGGCACGGGTGGAATCCTGACGGGTATCGCCGGCATCGGCGAAGCTGATGGGCGTGTTATACGAATACGGGTCGATGGCCAGGCGGCGCATCTCGGCACGACGCTCGGCAGGGCAAACCACGACGATGTGGCCGACCTTATTGCTACGGTCAAATGCGCGGATGGACCAGCTCATAAGCGGACGGCCCGCTACATTGACGAGCTGCTTACCACCGGGGTTACCAAAGCGCTGGCCGCTGCCACCGGCAACGACCACGGCGCATACGGGCGCCATTATGCGTTCCCCTGTTTGGTACCCTTCATGCGGTACAGGGAGTCCGCAAGAATGGCAGGGTTGTTGACGCCAAAGTCGCCCAGGCGCTCCGGATCCTCGCTGATGTCATCCATGAGCTCCTGCAGCGAGCCGTACTCGTCGACGATCTTCTCGGCCACGCCGTCGCGCACGACGGACACGCGCGAAAGCGTGCGCAGGCCCAGCGGCGTCATGACGGAGTCCTCGTCCAGGTCGTCGTAACCCAGAACCGCCGCCACATGCTGTGGGTCGGACAGGTCCTTAGGCGTCATACGGCTCAGGTTGGCGCGGATCTTTTCGGCATTGGCCTCGGAGGAATCACTCGCATAGTCGCGAATCATCAGGTCGTACTCGGTATCCATGCTGGAGCCGGCGAGCTGCTCGAGCTGCATCTGCACGAGCTTGCCCCGGTTGCCCAGCTTGACAATGCAATCCTTAAGTTCGGTCTTTGCCTGCTGCATGATCTCGAAGCTCGAGAAAATCCCGGTAATGTCGGCGAGCGTAACGTAGTCGTCGAGCTCGAGGGCCGTCAGGCGCAGTAGGGAGCGGTCGAGCGACTGACGGGTAGTCTGGAGCGTGGCGACGAGCTGGTTGACCGAGCTCATGATGGTGGTGACGGGCTGGATCTCATAGCTCTTGCCGTGAACGTACACGTTGACGACGGCACGACGGGCCGAGACCGAGATCACGATGGCATCGGTGAGCACCGACATGCGAGCGGCAGTGCGGTGACGCATGCCCGTCTCGCTCGTGGCAAGCGAGGGATCGGGATTGAGGTGGAAGTTGGCGCGCAGGATCTGGGTGAGGTCGCCGTCGATAACGATGGCACCGTCCATCTTGGAGAGCTCGAACAGGCGGTTCGAGGTGAACGAAATGTTGAGTGGGAAGCCGTCGTTACCGGCAGCGAGCACGTTTTCGGTGTCGCCGACGCAGATAAGGGCACCCAGGTGACCGGCGATGATCATGTCGAGGGCGGTGCGGATCGGCTGACCAGGTGCCGTCAGGCGGATGGCCTGTTCCATACGCTTTTGCAGCTCGTTCTTATCCAAGGCATCGCTCCCATCGCATACGCTCCATAAACGCTAAATAGTTTCTCACGGTTTGTCCCCGCGGCGCTCGCGAAATCCGATGCTTACAGAATGAGCGAACACCGCTGAGAGCCTCAACCCAAATGAGCTGTTCATGTGGTAGCATCGGGATTCACATGAATGAGGGAGTAGTCGCGTGACCGGGTTCGCCTCCGGTGGCGCGGCAAGTCAACATACTGGCCGACACGGTCTGGCTTGCCTTAATGAACGAGACTCGTGGTTGTACGCGCGGCACGTACGCCACGGGTCTTTTTTGTTGCTCCCCTGTCAGAAGTACACGCGGGTTCGCCCGCAAGGAGGGAGCCAAACCATGGGACTCGTAGAGCTCGTGCTGCTCGCCATTGGCCTTTCGATGGACGCCTTTGCCGTATCCATCTGCAAGGGCCTTGGCATGAAGAAGATCAACCTTAAGGTCGCCGTAGTGCTCGGCCTGTTCTTTGGCGGCTTCCAGGCCGGCATGCCCGTGATCGGATGGGCGCTTGGCAGCCAGTTTATGGGCATCATCGGCCCCATCGACCATTGGATTGCCTTTATCCTTTTGGCCTTCATCGGCGGCAAAATGCTGTGGGAGGCTTTTACCGAGGACGAGGATGAAGGCGACGGCAAGAATGCCGAAAAGATTGAACTGAGCGAGTACCTGATCCTCGCCATCGCCACTTCAATCGACGCCCTGGCCGTGGGCATCTCGTTCGCCGCGCTTTCGGTCGACATCGTTCCCGCTGTATCGCTTATCGGCGTCACAACGTTTATCTTCTCCGTCGCCGGCGTAGCGATCGGCCACACCTTTGGCGCGCGCTACGAAAACCCTGCCACCATCGTGGGCGGCATCGTGCTCATCCTCATCGGACTTAAGATCTTGCTTGAGCATCTGGGGATTTTGGCGCTGTAACGCCAAACACAATCGCTCAAAACTCAACGCCAGTACAAGGCCTCATGCAAAGTTTTGCATGAGGCCTTTTCGTGCAGACTTTTGCATGTCATACTGATATGCAAAAGTCTGCACGTTAGGAGATCGCCGTGAATACCCTTCCCATCACCACACCGCGCCAAGCTGGCATCTACGTGCGCCAGGCACGCGAGGCTCAGGGTCTCACCCGTGCCGCCCTCGCCAAAACGGCCAGTGTTTCAGAGCGCCTGCTCGCATCGCTCGAGCTAGGAGACGCCACCGGCATTCGACTCGACAAGTTGCTGTCCGTCTTTAACGCACTCGGCATAGGTCTCTTTGCGCAAAGCGATAACGACTCCATCGCATCGCCCTCCGAACATCCGACGACGAAAGCGGATCTCCCTATCGCGAACTCGAATGCCCTGCCAAAGCCAAGCGTAGGCAGACGACCCGCTCGACAGGGAACGCCATCTTCCTATGGTGCCTTGCTGGCCCAAATCGCAGCCGAGCAAGGCCTTTCCGACACTTCAGACCTCTCCTTTGACTGTAAGGTTGTGAAATAAATGGCAGAGATGGAGCTTGCGACCCTCATTTGTGGCGAAATCGCAGGCACTCTCCGGCAAGACGAGCATGGACTCTGCAGCTTTGTATACGCCCCAACCTATCGCGGAACACCACTATCGCTTACAATGCCGCTTTCCAATCGCACGTATGGCCATAACATCGTCCGCCCGTTCCTATTTGGCCTTTTGCCCGACAGCCAAGAGCAGCGTCGCGCTATTGCCGCCGAGCATGACGTTGCATCCAACAACCCCGTCGCCCTCTTGTGCCATATCGGTCTTGACTGCGCAGGGGCCGTTCAGTTTTGTCGAACCGATCAATTAGGCGCCGCCCGCGGCAGGGTCTCGGCATACCGCCCGCTTACCAATTCTCAAATCGCTCACAAGCTCAAAGCAATTCGCGATGACGAAAGAGAGACATGGATGGGCTCCAACGAAAGCTGGTCCCTGGGCGGCAACCAAGGCAAATTTGCACTAGCTTGGCATGATGGCCAATGGTGCGAATGTCTAGGGTCATCCCCCACTACCCATATCTTCAAAAATGGTGTCGTTGGGTTCAAACATCAGGCCTTAAACGAATTCGTCTGCATGAAAACGGCTCGGCGTGTTGGCATTCCAACTGCCAACGTCTCCTATTGCACATTTTAAGACGAAGCCGCGCTCGTCGTTGAACGGTACGACAGAATGGTCAATAGCAGCGGAAATATCGAAAGGCTGCATCAGGAGGACTTTTGCCAGGCGCTCGGTGTATTGCCAAGCCAGAAATACACCGCCGACGGAGGACCAACCACACGAGACATCCAAGAACGACTGATTAACACAGTCCCCCACCACATGAATCTTGTGCTTTTTACCTATATGTTGTTCTATAACGCCATTATCGGAGCGCCTGACGCACACGCTAAAAACTACTCGCTCATCCTAGGTAAAGGCACAAACGCAGCGCTCGCACCCATGTACGATGTCGCATCGGGCTTGGCGTACGAGCGTATGCGCCGCCGGGCGCGCCTTGCCATGAGCGTTGGCGGCGAAAATCGAGTGGGGCGCATCGGTCCAGGCGCTATCCGCCGATACCACGGTATGGGCGACCCCGCGCTGGAGGCGGCGCTCACCGATGCCGGGCTATCCGAGAAGTTTTGCTTTGCGACCATGATGGACCTCGCCTACGAGGTGCCCATTTGCATGGAAGAGATCATGGACGAACACGCCGACCTGCCCGGCATGGCGGACCTGCGCGAGCACATGCTCGGCCCCGTCCGCGAAAACTGCCAGCGCACCCTCGACCTCATCAAGGCGGATATGGGCTAGGCGCCAATCAATCCACATTTCTTAAAAGAAGAGGGGGGGCACCCGTCGCAAAAGTTCGGATGCCCCCTCTCGTAATGTCATTTGCAATCCGCTAGCACGTGGCTCGAACTGCTGCTAGCGCGACCCTTACGCGGCAAGGCGCTTGAGGACGTCGATGAGCAGCTCGTAGAAGCGCTCGGCAGAAGCGAGCTCCATGCTCTCGTCCGGGGTGTGGACATCGGAGAGCGTCGGGCCCACGGCGATGGCGTCCAGGCCGTGCAGGGCCTCAGCAAACAGGCCGCACTCAAGGCCGGCGTGAATGGACTCGATGCGCAGCTCGGAGCCAAAGAGCTCGCGATAGCTCTCGACGAAGATGTCGCGGACCGGCGAATGCTCGGCATAGCTCCAGCCGGGATACTCGAACTCGAACTTGGCGTCGAAGCCCAAGACATCGGCCAGCGTCTGCAGGCGGTCCTTGAACTCGTTCTGCAGCGAGGTGATCGAGGAGCGCGGGGACAGCATGATCTTGACCTGGTCGTCGGAAGTGGCGACCACGCCGATGTTGGAGGAAACCTCGACGGAGCCGTCGGTGGCGACGTTGCGGCGAATCACGCCGTTAGGGGCAAGATGCAGGGCGCGGATGAGGGCAAGCGCGGACTTCTGATCCATGGCCTCGACCTCGGCGTCGTCGGCAATCTCGACGGTGCAGGTAAAGCCGGGGTCGAAGACCTCGAGCTCGGCAGTGACGTCGGCGATGATGTCCTTTGCGATCTGGGCCGCGGCCTCGGCGGCAGCGTGGTCGGCGTAAACCAGCTCGGCCTTGCACTCACGGTTGATGGCGTTGTCCTTAGTGCCGCCGTTAAAGCTAACGATGGCGGGCTCGCCGGCGACCATCAGGCGGTCGATGATGCGGGCCATGATGAGGTTGCCGTTGCCGCGCTCCAGGTTGATATCGTTGCCGGAATGACCACCCAGTAGGCCGGAGATGTCGAGCGTGAGGGTGCTGCCGGTCTTGTGCTCGCGCACGATGGGGCAGGTGTAGGTAACAACGACGCCGCCAGCGCAGCTGACGGTGGCAACGCCCTCTTCCTCGGAGTCAAGGTTAATCATGGTGCGGGCGCTAATCTGGGACTTGTCGAGCGTCTCGGCGCCGACCAGGCCAGTCTCCTCGTCGGTGGTGAATACGCACTCGAGGGCGGGGTGAGCAATCGAATCGTCGTTGAGCACAGTAAGCATCAGAGCGACAGCAATACCGTTGTCGGCGCCCAGGGTGGTGCCGTTAGCGGTGAGGACGCCGTCCTTCACGACCAGGTCGATACCGTCGGTCGTAAAGTCGTGCTCAACAGAGCCCAACTTGTCGCACACCATATCGATGTGGCCCTGCAGCATCACAGTCGGGGCATTCTCGGCGCCGGCAGAAGCGGGCTTGCGAATGATGACGTTGTAGACCTCGTCCTGGTACACATCGAGGCCGCGCTCCTTGGCAAACGCAACCAGGAAATCGCTGATGCCCTTCTCGTTGCCAGACCCACGGGGGATCGCGCTGACCTCCTCAAAGAAATGGAACAGCTGGGCGGGCTCGTAGCCGGTAATCTTGTAGTCCATGGTGCCTCCTTGGCGCAACTGGTTAGACAAGTAAGATATGCGACTTGTATATTCCCAGACTTTGCGTGCATAAACCAGTCGAAAACGCCGAGCGCCCTTGCATCATCGGCTAACGGTGAGGAAACGCCACTTTATCAAGGTAAAGCAAGCTAGACGGGCCGTGCAGAGGGAACGTTGGACCCCCCAACCAACCTCAACGCCTGTTGAACATTAATGCATACACCATTGGTATGTTTAATAAGATTCTTGTCCTCCGTCACGACGTAATCGGCATCAATGCGATTGGCGACGCCCAGCATCAGGTCGTCCTCAAAGTCATTGTGGTGGTACTTGAACACAAAGGAGTCGAAGACCTCGTCTGCACCGACCGGGGCGATGAGGGCTAGCTCGCGCATCTGTCGAACGCATGCCCAGGCCGTTTCGTCTGCCGCCGCAATGGCGTTATCGCTCAGTGAGCCAGTCTTTCTTCGGCACTCCTGCTTGATTGCCGCCGAGACAAGATATGAAACGTCTTTGACCGAAAGCGACGAGGCAAACAGGGCAATCCGCTCCGAGGCGTCGGCAATCTCGATCAGATGGACGACATTTGCCGTACGGTCGGACCTGCCAGAAAAATAATCCATCCATACGTTGGTATCGATTAACAGCTTGAGGACGCCTTCTGTGCTCATAGTTCCACCCACTCGGGATAGCGCTCCGCCATGGCCTCCTCATAGAGGTCGTCATAGTCTCCCGAGAACTCAGGGATGGGGATGCCGTATTTGAGGCACGAATCGCGAACGATATGGCTGCCTTGCGCGGCCCTTGACTCCATGCGCCGGGGCTCCACTCCGTCAGAAACCGGAGCCGCCGCGTCTCCCTTCGAGGGCATGCGTCCGTTAACGACCAGATACTCCCAAAGTGTCCGAACGGCTTGTGACGGCGTCATGCCAATATGAGTCAGGACGGCGTCTCCCGCCTCTTTGAGCTGGCGATCTATACGCACGTTCATCTGAACTGGCCGCGTGTCGAGTATTGACGTAGGCATATCAGCTCCTTTGCTATACTATATCTCGATTTTAGTATAGCACGGCAGATTGAAGCGCATTTCAATAGAAATGAGGGCGCTTCCTTATCGGAAACGCCCCCGTTATACAAGGTATGTTCAATCCCTACAGCGCACCAGAGCCGGCTTGCATCATGCCACCGGGGCCCGAGGTCACGCCGCCGCTCACGGGCGCGGCGTTGCCGGTGTGCGGTGCCGCCGGGGCGGTATCGCCACCGAGCGTACCTGCCGGACGCCGCGCCGGAATCTCGCCCGTGCCGTGGCTAAAGACGAACTTGCCATCGGCCACGTCGCACAGGACGGTATCGCCCTCGCCCCACTCACCGGCCAGAAGCTCCTCGGACAGCGGGTCCTCGATGAGCTTTTGAATAGCACGGCGCAGCGGACGCGCACCGTTGGTGAGGTCGGTGCCCTCGGCCACGATCTTGTCATAGGCCGCATCGGTGAGCTTGATGTTCATGCCGTTGGCAATCAAACGCTGACGCAGGTCGTCCACCAGCAGGTGCGCGATCTTGGTGAGATTCTCGCCCGAGAGCTTCTGGAACACCACGATGTCATCGATGCGGTTGAGCAGCTCGGGGCGGAACAGGCGCTTGAGCTCGCCCATCGCGCGGCCGCGGATCTCACTCGAGGTGAGGCCCTGCTCGCCGGTGGTGCCAAAGCCAACGCTCGCATCCTGTGCGATCTCGCGGGCGCCCACGTTGGACGTCATGATGATCACGGTGTTGCGGAAGTCGACCGTCTTGCCCTGGCTATCAGTCAGGCGACCCTCCTCCAGCACCTGCAGCAGGATGTTGAAGATATCGGGGTGTGCCTTCTCGATCTCGTCGAACAGCACGACCGAGTACGGGTGGCGACGAACGGCCTTGGTGAGCTGGCCGCCCTCGTCGTGACCGACGTAACCCGGAGGGCTGCCGATGAGCTTGGAAACCTCGAACTCGCTACCGAACTCGGACATGTCGAAGCTGATGAGCGCGTCCTTGCTGCCAAAGAGGTACTCGGCGAGCGTCTTGGCGAGCTCGGTCTTGCCCGTGCCGGTGGGACCCAGGAAGATAAAGCTACCGCCGGGGCGACGCGGGTCCTTGAGCGGCGAGCGGCTGCGGCGCACGGCCTTGGCAACGGCCTCGACAGCCTCATCCTGACCGATGATGCGCATCTTGAGCACGCTTTCTGCCTGCAGCAGGCGACGGCTCTCGCTCTCGGTAAGCGAGGACACCGGCACGCCCGAAGTCACGGACACGATATCGGCGATCTGACTCACATCGATGGTGAGCGGGCTGGCGTCGAGCTCGGCGGTCCAGGCAGCCTTGGCCTCGGCGAGTTCGATCTCGGCAGCCTTCTGCTGCTCGGTGATCTCGGCGGCCTTGTTCATGTCGTCGCTCTCGGTGGCCTCCTGCGCGGCGGCCTTGAGCTCCTCTATGCGATGCTCGGCCTCGCGCACCGGCTCGGGCGCGCGGTTGGCGGCGATGCGGGCGCGGGCACCGGCCTCGTCAATGAGGTCGATGGCCTTATCGGGCAGGAAGCGATCCTGGATGTAGCGGTTGGAAAGGTTCGCGGCGGCCTCGATAGCACCCTGCGTATAGCGCACATGGTGGTGCTCCTCGTAGCGCGGCTTGAGCGCGGTCAGGATCTTGACCGTGTCCTCGACGCTCGGCTCCTCGACATCGATGGTCTGGAAGCGACGCTCGAAGGCCGGGTCCTTGGTGAGGTACTTGCGGAATTCCTCGGCCGTGGTGGCGCCGATAATCTGGAAGGCACCGCGCGCGAGCACGGGCTTGAGCATGGAGCTCGCGTCGATGGAGCCCTCGGCAGAACCGGCACCGATGATGGTGTGCATCTCATCGATAAACAAGATGACGTCGTCGGCCTCGGTTGCCTCCTGGATCACGTTCTTGAGGCGCTCCTCGAACTCACCGCGATACTTGGCGCCCGCAACGAGACCCGGCAGGTCGAGCGTCCAGATATTCTGGTTCATGAGGTTCTCGGGCACGTTGCCGGCAGCAATCTGTTGCGCCAGTCCCTCGACGATGGCCGTTTTGCCCACGCCGGGATCGCCCAGGATAAGAGGGTTGTTCTTGGTGCGGCGCGAAAGGATCTCCATCATACGCTGGACTTCCTTTTCGCGGCCGATCACCGGATCGAGTTCGCCGTCGCGTGCCTTCTGCGTAAGGTTGGTCGCGAACTGCTTAAGTGTATCGGTGCCGCTCCCCTTTTGCTGGGAGGCATCCGAGCCGCTAAAGAACGGCAGGCCCGTACCGGGACGACCAGCACCGGCGCCAGCGAGCGGGCGCTTCTTATCCTGGTCCTTGGCGGTGAGTTTCTCGATAGCCTTTTTGATGGAGGCGGACGACACACCCAGGCGCATGAGGATGTCCATGGCCATGCCGTTGCCCTCTTCGACGATGCCGATCAGCAAGTGCTCGGTCGACACGTAGGTCTGGTTGTTTTCACGCGCCACGCGGAATGAACGCTCCATCACGCTAATGACGAGCGGCGTAAAGGCGAGCTTGGCCGCCTCGGTCTCCTCACTGGGCTCGGGAACCGTGGTCTGGACCTCTTTAAGAGTATCCATGATGTCGTCGTAGGAGATATCGAGCGAACGCAGTGCCTCGGCGGCAATGCCCTCGTCCTCCTTGGCGAGTGCGAGCAGCAGGTGCTCGGTACCCACCTTATTTGAGTGAAGATCGAGCGCTTCTTGCTTGGCCATGGACATGACCTTGCGCGCGCGATCGGTAAAACGGTCTAACATGCTAGTTCCTCTTAGACGAGCTAGTTTTTTCAAACGCAAAGCGCCGCCCGCGGCAGCGCTTTGGTCTCTTTACCCATATGGAGTATATGTTAACCGTTGGGACCTTTCCTGCCCGTAGCCGCGCGACAACGTCTACAAAAAAGGAATTGCCAGGTGCCTCTGCATCGGCCCAACGAGCGTGGATTTTCGGACACCCATTCCACGAGCGTGGATAATCTCCCGTCTTGAGCCCGTAAACAGGCCAAAAACGGGAGATTATCCACGTTCATGTTTTGCGGATCAGTTTCATTTGCACCAATTAGCTGGTGTGGCGCCAGCGGGGGTCGGTGAGGGTTCTCGCCACACCCAGGCCAACGGGCAGAAACGCCACAATGAGCACCGCACGCACAAACCAGCCGAGCATATTGACCGTGTCGAAGGTGCACATGTAATACATCGAGCGATACAGATACAAGCCCGGCACCATAATGACAATCGATGGCACCGTGAGGGCGATACGTGGGTAGGTGAGCTTGATTTCGGCTAAGCTCGCGAGCAGGCCCGATACCAGCGCACCGATAAACGCTGCTGCCTCGGGAGGCATACCTAAGCTCAGGCCCAGGAAGGGAAACAGCGCCGGCGCATCGACAAGGGTCAGACGCAATGTATTGGACACGGCGCCGATCAGACCGGCCGCCGCGGCCATCTTTAGCGGGCTGTTGAACATAACCGAGAAGCCAAATACACCGACGAAGCTCATCACCACACGCAAGAGTGTAAGAGCCAACGGCGAGAGCCCGAGCGGGGCAAAGTCATCCGGCGCCAGCCCCACACACTCGGCAACCATCCAGCCTACGAGGGTCGCCATCACAATAATCGACACGGCATACGAAAGACGCTCAATGCCGCTTCGCATATCGAGCTTAGCGATGTCGAGGCCTGCCGTAATGAGGGGAAAGCCGGGAATCACAAAGAGCATGGCGCCGATATAGCCTTCTTGGTGCGACATTGCCCCCGGTACGACCTGGCCAAGGCCGAGCAATGCCAGCAGATACGAAACGCAAGCGAGCGCAACGCCGATCGTCAGCGCGCTAAACTGGCCAAGGCCTTGCTTGAGAATATGGGAGCGAGCAAAGTTGCCGACACCAGCGCCCACAAATGCACAAGCCATCTCGATAGGGCCGCCGCCGAGCAAAAAGACGAAGGCGCCGCAAGCACAGGCTGCCGCAAGGCCCTGTTGCCAGGGAGAGTAATCGGGCTTTGAGCTCTCAACGGTCCTGAGCATCTCGTGATACTCGTGTACCGTGAAGCGACGACCATAGGTCTCGATTTCCTTGAGGAAACTCTCCATCATCCAAATGCGATGGGTATTGACTCCCGTTGTGGGCAGGCTGACAACCTCGTTAAAGCAGTGGCCATCTTCGATGCAAGTGCACTCAAACGACAGAAGACTCAGGTCGACGTGAATCGTGACGCCGAGTACGGCAGCAACACGATTCATGGTATCGCGTACACGCCAGGCACCCGTTCCGCTCGCGAGCATAAGCATACCGGTGCGGCAGATGATGGATGACTTATCGGTGAGCGGCGCATCGACGGCAAGCTCATCGCCTGCCGTCACGATCTGGTGCCAGTCAGTTTTCATATGGAGTGCGCCGGCGCGAACACCGTGGTGCATGGGGGCTCTCGAAAGCAGCGAGTCAAGGCGCGAAGACTGTGGGGGCTCCGTTGATTCGTCCTCAACCTCATCAGTCTCTTCATCGACCAGATCAAATGAGTCAAGCGATGCCGGCTCGCGACGATCGATTAGTTCCTCATCCTCATCGTCAAAGTAATTGAACTGATCGAGCATGTCCTCTTCGATTGCATGCTCGCTCGCGTCGTCCATATAGACGCTCCCTTCCTACCGACTAACCCCCATCCTAGGCAGCAACGGCTAAAGGAAACATAAAAGAGGTTGATTTCCGATCTCAGCCGAACACATTGAGCAAATAGGTCGTTC
>NZ_QRZD01000033.1:0-16686 GCF_003464565.1 Collinsella sp. AF14-35 | reverse complement strand
GACGGACCTCGGGACGCTCTTACACCACGTCTGCGCGCGCCACCTCAGACCTGGCTTTTGAGGCCAGTTTATCAGGCATTTTGTTGCGAAAAAACGGGGTGTGCTCGGAGGTCTCAGAATTTGCCGCATACTTCCGAAAACGCGGTCGATCTGGCTCTTGCTAAAACGATTTAGCAGCGTCGGGTAAGGTGTGGTTTCGCCATCGGGCGAACACTTTTAGCGCTTGGGACTTTATTTTTGGGCCTCGAAAGGTGGATTTCGCGCTTTTGGTAAAGAAATGGGTGCGTGTTTTGTCGTGTGCCGGCATTGACACAGAAAAAGGGCCCGGAAGGCGAAGCCTTCCGGGCCCTTTGCAATGCAAACATGCTTGCAAGTACGACTTAACGCACCTGAGCGACGTAAGCGACGTTGGTCGAGGAGACCTTGTCCTCGAGCTGGACGCTCATGCGGGGATCGCCGGCGGTAGCGACGGTCAAATCGCCAGCCTCGACGTAGCCGAGCTCCTTAGCGGTCTCGATCGCCTTGACGATCGTGCCGTTGACGGTGCCCTGGGTAATCTCGGCCTGATGCGGGATAACGCCCCAGTACATGATCATCTGCTGGACGGCCCACTCGTGGCGGGAGAACGCGCAGATCGGCATGTTGGGACGGAAGTGCGAGATCAGGCGAGCGGTACGACCGGTGGTCGTCGGCACGGTGATGCACTTGGCGCCAACGGTGGTAGCCATGTTCACAGCGGACATACCCACAACGTTGTTGACGACGCGGGTGCCGTGAGCATCGGCCGGAACCTCGAGCGGAGCGTGGGCCGGGAGGTACTTCTCGGTCTCGAGAGCAATGCTGGCCTGCATCTTGACGGCCTCGACCGGGTACTTACCGGCAGCGGACTCGCCAGAGAGCATAACGGCGTCGGTGCCGTCGTAGATGGCGTTAGCAACGTCGGCAACCTCGGCGCGCGTCGGGCGCGGGTTCTGCTGCATGGAGTCGAGCATCTGCGTAGCAGTGATGACGGGCTTGTAGGCCGCGTTGCACTTGGCGATGATCTCCTTCTGGATGTGGGGAACGAGCTCGGGCTTGATCTCGATGCCCAGGTCGCCACGGGCGACCATGATACCGTCGGAAGCCTCGAGAATCTCGTCGAAGTTCTCGACGCCCAAGGCGCACTCGATCTTCGGGAAGATCGTCACGTGCTCGCCGCCGTTCTCGCGGCAAAGCTCGCGGATGCCGCGGACGGACTCGCCGTCACGGATGAAGGAAGCGGCGATGTAGTCGATGTTCTCGGTCAGGCCAAAGAGGATGTCCTGACGATCGCGCTCGGTGATGGCGGGCAGCGAGATGTTGACGTTGGGCATGTTGACGCCCTTGCGCTCGCCGATCAGGCCGTCGTTCTTAACGACGCAGGTCATGTCCTGGCCACTGACGGACTCGACCTCGAGGGCAACCAGGCCGTCATCGATCAGGATGAGGGAGCCCTTCTCGACCTCGGAGGGCAGAGCCAGGTAGTCGAGGGAGATGTGCTCAGCGGTGCCGTGGAAATCCTCGGACGTGGGCTGAGCGGTGACGACGATCTTATCGCCGGTCTTGACGGCAACCTTCTTGCCGTCGACCAGAAGGCCGGTGCGGACCTCGGGGCCCTTGGTGTCGAGCAGGATGCCGACAGGCAGACCGAGCTCCTTGGAAATACGGCGGACGCGCTCGATGCGACCGTGGTGCTCGTCGTAGGAGCCGTGCGAGAAGTTAAAACGGGCGACGTTCATGCCCGCCTTGATCATCTCGCGGATGGTCTCGTCGCTATCGCAGGCGGGACCCATGGTGCATACAATCTTAGTGCGCTTGTACATTCAGACCTCCATCTGACATCGTCTTGCGCTGATAGATAAACCATAAGAAATAAAACCGAGATGATTATAACGAAATGCCGACCGAATACCCCAAAAAATCGACCGTATGCCGAAATGGAAGTTCATTTTTTGCGGGAAAAACGGTATATGGAAAATCTTTACCAACCACTCCAACCGCTGCTATCTGGGCGATATGTCAGTTTGGCGATGTGCCGAAGAAAAAACGTTTTACCAATGTTGAGCATCACACGGTCTGCACCGTTGCGTGCGGACCATATTTCCAAACCGATTGTTTTGGCTAGACGCGTCGCTTTGGGGTACCATAGCTCCACTATCAACTGCCGCTCAGCACGGCAGCCTTGATGAGCCCTTGCCCTTCTCCTGGGAATTATGATCGGGCATCAATCTGCTGAGTGGCCCGAATCCCAGGAGGGGACTCTATATGCAAAAGGAATACCTGTCCGCCGCGGCGGAGGTGCTCAGCGACCAAGGTGTCGATGAGAACCTCGGCCTGAGCAACGACGAGGCGTCTTCGCGCCTTGCCAAGACAGGCCCTAACAAGCTCGAGGAAGCCGAGAAGACGCCGCTGTGGAAGCGTTTCTTTGAGCAGATGGCCGACCCCATGGTCATCATGCTGATCGTTGCCGCCGTCATCAGTGCGCTCACGGGCATGGTCAAGGGCGAGCCCGACTTTGCCGATGTTGCCATCATCATGTTCGTCGTTATCGTCAACTCGGTGCTGGGCGTGGTCCAGGAAGCCAAGAGCGAGGAGGCCCTCGAGGCCCTGCAGGAGATGAGTGCGGCGCAGTCCAAGGTGCTGCGCGACGGCAAGCTCGTGCACCTGCCGAGCGCCGAGCTCGTGCCCGGCGACGTGATCATGCTCGAGGCGGGCGACTCCGTCCCGGCCGACTGCCGCGTGCTCGAGAGCGCCACGATGAAGATCGAAGAGGCCGCGCTCACCGGCGAGTCCGTGCCCGTAGAGAAGCACGCCAACGTGATCGAGCTTGCCGCGGGCACCGATGACGTGCCGCTCGGCGACCGCAAGAACATGTGCTACATGGGTTCCACCGTGGTATACGGCCGTGGCCGCGCCGTCGTGGTCGGCACCGGCATGAACACCGAGATGGGTAAGATCGCCGGCGCCCTGGCCGAGGCCAAGGAGGAGCTCACGCCGTTGCAGGTGAAGCTCGCCGAGCTCAGCCGCATCCTTACCATTATGGTGATCGTCATCTGCGTCGTGATCTTTGGCGTTGACATCCTCCGCCACGGCGTGGGCAATGTCCTCACCGACCCGACTGCCCTGCTCGACACCTTTATGGTCGCCGTCTCGCTTGCCGTCGCCGCCATTCCCGAGGGCCTGGTCGCCGTCGTGACCATCGTCCTTTCGCTCGGCGTGACCAAGATGGCCAAGCGCCAGGCGATTATCCGCAAGCTCTCTGCCGTCGAGACCCTTGGCTGCACGCAGACCATCTGCTCCGACAAGACCGGTACCCTTACCCAGAACAAGATGACCGTCGTCAAGCACGAGCTCGCTGCGCCCAAGGAGAAGTTCCTGGCCGGCATGGCGCTGTGCTCCGATGCTCAGTGGGACGAGGAGCTGGGCGAGGCCGTGGGCGAGCCGACTGAGTGCGCGCTCGTCAACGACGCCGGCAAGGCGGGCCTCACTGGCCTGACTGCCGAGCATCCGCGCGTGGGCGAGGCCCCGTTTGACTCGGGCCGCAAGATGATGTCCGTGGTCGTCGAGACCCTGGATGGCGAGTACGAGCAGTACACCAAGGGTGCGCCCGACGTGGTGATCGGCCTGTGCACCCATATCTACGAGGGCGATAAGGTCGTCCCCCTGACCGAGGAGCGCCGCGCCGAGCTCGTGGCGGCCAACAAGGCCATGGCCGACGAGGCCCTGCGCGTACTGGCGCTGGCAAGCCGCACCTACACCGAGGTTCCCGACGACTGCAGCCCCGCTGCGCTCGAGCATGACCTGGTCTTCTGTGGCCTGTCCGGCATGATCGACCCGGTCCGTCCCGAGGTGGCCGACGCTATCCACGAGGCGCACGACGCCGGTATCCGCACCGTCATGATCACGGGCGACCACATCGACACCGCCGTGGCCATCGCCAAGCAGCTGGGCATCGTCGCCGATCGCAGCCAGGCCATCACCGGTGCCGACCTCGATCGCATGAGCGACGAGGAACTCGACGCGCACATCGAGGACTACGGCGTGTACGCCCGCGTCCAGCCCGAGCACAAGACACGCATCGTCGAGGCCTGGAAGTCGCGCGACCAGATCGTGGCCATGACGGGCGACGGCGTCAACGACGCCCCGTCCATCAAGCGCGCCGACATTGGCGTTGGTATGGGCATCACCGGTACCGACGTCACCAAGAACGTCGCCGACATGGTACTTGCCGATGACAACTTCGCTACCATCATCGGCGCCTGCGAAGAGGGTCGTCGCATCTACGACAACATCCGCAAGGTCATCCAGTTCCTGCTTTCGGCCAACCTTGCCGAGGTGTTCTCGGTGTTTATCGCCACGCTCATCGGCTTTACCATCTTCCAGCCGGTGCAGCTGCTGTGGGTGAACCTGGTCACCGACTGCTTCCCCGCGCTCGCGCTGGGCATGGAGGATGCCGAGGGCGACATCATGAAGCGTAAGCCGCGCAACGCCAAGGACGGTGTCTTTGCCGGACATATGGGTCTGGACTGCGTGGTCCAGGGCCTAATCATCACCGCGCTGGTGCTGGCGAGCTTCTTTGTGGGCGTGTACTTTGACATGGGCTACATCCACATCGCCGATATGATCGCCGGCAATGCCGACGAGGAAGGCGTGATGATGGCGTTCATCACGCTCAACATGGTCGAGATTTTCCACTGCTTCAATATGCGCAGCCGTCGTGCGTCGCTGTTCACCATGAAGAAGCAGAACAAGTGGCTGTGGGCTTCCGCCGCGCTGGCACTGGTGCTGACGGTGATCGTGACCGTGCAGCCGACGCTTGCCGAGATGTTCTTTGGCCCCGTGACGCTTGAGCTCAAGGGCGTTGTCGCTGCCCTGGGCCTGGCCTTCCTGATCATCCCGCTGATGGAGATCTACAAGGCGATCATGCGCGCGGTCGAGAAGGAGTAGGTCGAAAGGCCATCCTTCCCACCGGCCCGACCGCCTGCGGGGTTTCTTCCTCGCTGGTCCTCGCGCTTCGCGCTGCGGGATCGCTCGGAAGAAACCCCTCCCGGCGGGCGGGCCTTCGGATAACCTCTCGGGACCATTGGCTGAGGGAAAGTTTGTGAGCTGGTCGGGCTTTGCCCGGCCAGCTCTTTTTGATTTAAAATACCTGCTCAGTTGTGTGGTTTTGTGCTGGGAGGCATCTGTGGGCAAGGCTAAGGCTAAAGCGAAGAAAAAGACGACGGGGGCGCGGGCTAAGCGCGATCGTCGTCGGAAGCTCGCGACCGAACCCCCTGCATCTGCTGAGGAGTTGCTGGCGAGTGTACCGGGGCTTGACGCGCTGCAGGATGTTCCGGCGTTTGATGACCTGCCGGTCGATGAAGCTCAGCAGGCTGCCTTTGATGATTTCTGCGCACATGCCGAGGAGCCCGAGCAGATGCAACTTGGCGCCGTGGTGCGCTTGGATCGTGGGTTTCCGCTGGTGGCGACTGCCGACGATACCTTCCGCGCCGAGCATGCCGTGGGATTTGCCAAGTCGCGCGGTGGGGACGAGGTCCTGCTGCCTGCCGTGGGCGATCGTGTGGCGGTGCGCCGCGCTCCCGGGCACGATATGGGCGTGATTGAATGCGTGCTGCCGCGCCGTACGAGCTTTGAGCGTTGGCGCGGCCGTGCCCGCGGAGAGCGCCAGGTGCTCTGCTCCAACGTGGATAGCGTGCTAATCGTGCAGGCGCTCGGTGCCGGTGAGGTGCTGCTCGACCGCGTGGCGCGCTCGCTGGTGTTGGCGCTCGACTGCGATGCCGAGCCGGTGGTGGTACTCACCAAAGCTGATCGCTGCGATGCCGAGGAGCTCGAGCGCGATCTGGACCGCGCGCGCCGCCTGGTGGGTCCGGACGTGCGTGTGATCGTGACGTCCTCTGCCGAGGGCCGCGGCCTGGACGAGGTCCGTGCCTGCGTGCCCGCCGGGAGCTGCGCCATGATTCTGGGCGAGTCGGGTGCCGGCAAGTCGACGCTGCTCAATGCGCTGCTGGGCCACGATACGTTGGCGACCGGCGGTGTGCGCGAACGCGACGATCAGGGCCGTCACACTACCGTCGCGCGCGTGATGGTGGCACTGCCGGGCGACGCCGGCGTGATCGCCGATGCCCCGGGCCTGCGCAGCCTGCCGCTCGTGGGTCACGAGCGGGGTCTGGCGCGCGCTTTCCCCGAGATTGTCGAGGCATCGCGCGCGTGCCGGTTTGGCGATTGCACGCATACCCATGAGCCGGGCTGCGCCGTTCGCGAGGCCGAGGACGCCGGGCAGATCGATAGCCTGCGTCTGGAAACGTTCCAAAACCTGGCGTCATCCATGCGCGTGAGCGCTCAAATGCTCGATCCCGATGTCCATCTGTAATTGATTTTTCCTATGACAGCCGTCTCCCAACTGTTCGGGAGACGGCTTTTTTTGCTGCGGAAAAGCTTCGAAACATACAGTTTGCTGACGTGCTGACCAAAACCTTGCCACGAGCTTGACGGGCTGGTCAGCTTTTGGTCAGCGATTGGTTTGACATCGAAAACCAAGATTGCGATTGCGCCGCTTTGCACTCTGACCGCTCAGACAATGGTGGTACGGGCATTCGCCCGGCACTGCCATGAGAGGAGCGGCCGTGAACAAGAGCAAGCGCATCGCCATCAGTCTGGTCGCGGGCGTGCTCGCTGCTCTGCTCTGCATGGTTTACGGCTCGTCGATCCGCTCGCAAGCCGAACAGGTCCAGGCTGAGACCTTGGCCAAGTACGGTGGCGATCGCGTCGAGGTTTGCGTCGCGGCGCGCGATATCGATGTGGGCGAGACCCTCGATGAGACCAATGTCATAACCCAGGAATGGCTGACGAGCCTGCTGCCGCGTGACGCAGCGACCGAGCTGCGCCAGGTGCGCGGCGACGTGACGACTTCGCGTATTCCCAAAAACGCCGTGATCTGCAATGTCTACACCAAGGCCGAGAGCCGCAAGCTCGAGGTGCCTAAGGGCAAGGTTGCCGTTTCGGTGGCGGTCGATGCCGAGCACTCGGTCGGCGGTGCCACGGGCGTGGGCAGCTACGTGGACGTGTACGTGCAAAAGGACGGCGTGACCGATCGGCTGTGCGGCGCGCACGTGATCGATACCAGTGAGGATTCCGGTGCCACGCGCGAGGGCAAGATCGAATGGGTGACGCTGGCGGCTGACCCCGAAGACGTCAAGGAACTGCTGGGAGCCTCGGGCAAGGGAACGGTCAGCTTGACGATTCCCGCCACGGCGCGCGGCAAAAAGAGCGGAGGCGACGAGTGATGAAGGCGATCTGGCTTGCGTGCTGCGCGTGCGGCGATTACGGGCTGTTGCAGCGGGAAGTCGAGGGCCGTGATGTGGGCGCACAGGTGCTTCGCGTGGGTGACCTGGACGGGCTGGTTTCCATGGCGCGGGCGTTTCCGTCGCGCCGCGGGGCTGCCATCATCGCGGCGTCTCTGTTTGATACCGAAGATGTACGCAAGACTGTTGCGCGCCTGACGGCCGAAGGCCGCGTGAGTCGCGTGGTCGTGTTGATAGAAGCGCTCGATCCGTCGGATATCGAGGGGCTGTTTCGCGCGGGGGCGACCGAGGTCATCGCTGCACACAGTATATGCGGCAACGGGCGCGCGGGCGAGGGAGCGGTTGATTCCGATCGGAGCATGACGATTGAGCCCGATGCTTTTGTTGATAGGGAACCCGGGGCGCCTCGCGCTACAAGAGGCCCGCGTGTTGATGATTATGGAAAAGCGGAAGCCGAGCATGGTCGGCGCCCCCGGAACCCCCTTGTATACGATGACGCTGGAGGGCCGGCGCAGCATGCTGGCGATTCCCCGGCTGTAGATATGGGATACGTGCACGGCGTGAATCTGGCGGATGAACTCGATGAAGTTGAGGGCTTTGCCGGGTGCGGCGAGTTGTCGCTGATGCAGCATGAGCAGATTGTACAGAACGAGCCTGCCTCGCAGACCGAACAAGCTGCCATGCCGGCTTGGACGCAGCGTGTGGTTGCGGCGGGGGAGACGGGTGCGCTGCCACCGACGCCCGCCCCGCCGCCTCCGATGCCGCCGGCAGACGCTGCCGCTCCGCCGCATCGAGCTCCGGTCATCTGCGCTATTTCGGGTTCGGGCGGTTGCGGCAAGTCGACGATCGTTGCCGCCATGGCACACACATCGTCGCTGTTGGGCTTGCGTGCCGCCGTGCTCGACCTGGACCTGATGTTTGGAAACCTTTACGACTTGTTAGGCGTCGATGCTCCGCGCGATATGGCGGCACTTATCGAGCCGTCGGCGGCGGGCACGCTCACCGAGCCGAATATCGTAGCCACATCGATGCGCGTGGCGCCGGGCGTTACGCTCTGGGGTCCCGTCGCGGCGCCCGAGCAAGCCGAGCTCATGGCGCGTCCGGTGGAGCTACTGCTTGATGTTCTGCGTCGCGAATCCGACGTGGTCTTTATCGATACCTCAGTCTTTTGGGGCGACGCCGTGGCGGCTGCGGTGGCGGCGAGCGACCGTTGCCTGGTCGTTGGCGATGCGGCGGTGTCGTCCGCGACATCGGCGTCGCGCGTCATCGAACTGGCAAGTCGAGTAGGTGTGCCGCGCACGCGCATGAGCGCCGTGTTCAACCGGTTCGGTGCGCGCGGGGCAGACGAGGACGTCGCCATGCGCTTTGAGATTGCCTGTGCGTTGAGCTCCAAGATTCGTATCGCCGATGGCGGGCAGGATCTCGCCGCGCTCATGGCGTTTGGGCGCGCTGACGAGGCGGTGGGGCAGACCAGCGCTTTTGCGACTAGCATGCGCGAGGCCACGCGCGAGATGCTCGTGGAACTGGGGTGCGCCGTCGGCCCTTGGAGCGATATGGTCGCCGACCGTGCAACGCGTACCGAACGCCCGCGTATCCGCCTTCCCTGGTCGCGCGAGGGTGATCAGCGATGAGCCTGCAAACGAGGATTAAGGCTGCCGGCGCTGCAGCGGCGGCAGCGCCTGTAGATGCGGGGCGTCGCCGCGCGGTGAAACGACGCACCAAGCGCGCCGTGATGGACCGCATGGGTTACGACGAAGTGGCGCGTATCAGCGCCTATATCGACCCGGCACTTGCCCGCTCGGAATTGCGTCCTGCGGTGGAGGCGGCGCTCAATGTTGAGGAGCCGACCGATCTCGCGACGCCCGAGCGCGAAACCATCATCGACGAGATTTTGGATGACGTGGTGGGCTTGGGGCCGTTGCAGCCGCTCATCGAGGACGACACCGTTACCGAGATCATGATCAACGGCTGCCGCTCGGCTTTCTTTGAACGCGGCGGCGTTTTGTACCCCATCGAGCATGCGTTTGAGGATGATGAACAGATCCGTGTGCTTATCGACCGCATCATCTCGCCACTTGGCCGCCGTATCGACGAGCGCAGCCCCATCGTCAACGCCCGCCTCAAAACGGGCTATCGCGTCAACGCGGTGATTCCGCCTGTGGCGATTGACGGACCGATTCTCACCATCCGAAAGTTCTCGGACCGTATCTGCTCGCTGGACGAGCTTGTGGGGCTGGGGTCGCTGCCGCTTTGGTATGCGCAGCTGCTGTCGTGCGCGGTGTCGCTGCGACAGGACCTGGCGGTTGCGGGAGGCACGGGATCTGGTAAGACCACCCTGCTCAACGCGTTGTCATGTGAGATTTCCACCGGCGAGCGCATCGTGACGATCGAGGACTCTGCCGAGCTCAAGTTTGCGCATCATCCGCACGTGGTGCGCCTAGAGGCGCGCGAGGCTTCAATTGAGGGTGAAGGCGCGGTGACGATCCGCGACCTGGTAACTAATGCCCTGCGCATGCGCCCCGACCGCATCGTGGTGGGCGAGGTGCGCGGTGCCGAGTGCTGCGACATGTTGCAGGCCATGAACACGGGCCACGACGGGTCGCTCACCACACTTCATGCGGGTTCAGAACAGGAGACCGTGGTGCGTCTGACGTTGCTTGCACGTTATGGCATCGACCTGCCGAGTGAGCTCATCGAGGAGCAGATTGCCATGGCGCTCGACGGTATCGTGATGTCCGAGCGCCACGCCGATGGCAGGCGCTTCGTCTCCTCGTATTCGGGGGTGCGACGCGCCGCATCGGGCGGCGTAGAGCTCGAGCGCTATGTGACGTTCGATGCCGCCGAGCGCACCTGGACGCTTGACCGCGAGCCGCCGTTTATCGCAGAAGGCCTGCGGTCGGGGACGCTCACACAAGAGGAGGTGGACGAATGGAGATCGCTGTGCCCCTCGTCGTAGGGGGCTTGGCAGGGCTTTCTGTCGCGACGGCGTGCGGGGCGGAACCTCGTGTGCCGCAGGTACCGCCGGCGGAGCTGGCACGTCAGGCGCTCGAGACGGTGGCAGAGAAGCTGCCGCGTGAGCTGGTGGAAAACGATCTGCTGAAAAAGATCGCCCGTTCGTGGGCATCGCTGGCTCCGGCGCATCGCCTTGGCCTCGTGATCGAAGATGCTTCGGGATGTTTGGCGTTTCTGCTGCTATCGAGCGGTGTCTGCTGCGTTTTACTAACGATGGTGTCGTTATCGCCCCTCGGATTTGCCTTGGGACTTGTTGCTCCGTTTGCCGTTGGTGCCGCTCGGGATGGCTTTGAGAGCCGGCGCGAGCAACACGATGCAGAAGAGGCAATGCCCGAGGCGTTTACCGCACTTTCCATGTCGCTTGCCTCGGGACATTCGCTGGCCCAGGGCATGCGCTTTGTGGGCGCTCATGCGCAAGAGCCAGTGCATAACGAGTTTTTGCGGGTGGCGGCGGCGATCGATTGCGGCATCTCGGCGACCGACGCGCTCGATGACTTGCTCGTGCGTATCGACGCCCCCGGTCTTTCGCTTGTGACCTTGGCGCTTAAGGTGTCTCAGCGCACCGGCGCTCCGCTTGCCGACTTACTGTCCGAGGCGTCGAGCATGGTGGGGGAGCGCATTGAGCTCAAGCGCCGCCTGGATGTTAAGACGTCGCAGGCTCGCATGTCTGCGCATATGGTCGCGGCGATGCCGGCGGGCATGTGCGCGGTGTTGGCGCTGCTTTCGGCAGATTTTCGTCGCGGTCTTGCGACGCCTGCCGGCGCGGGCGCTGTGGTGCTGGGTCTTGCCCTCAACGCCGTTGCCCTGGTGGTTATCCGGCGCATTATGCGGGTGGAGCTATGAGCGCCCCGGTTGCAGTTGCGGCTTGCCTGTGCGCCCTGAGCGTATTTGTCGCGACGGGGTTGGATCGGGCGGATGCACGCAAGGTCGCAGGGGCCTGCAAGCGCGAGGCGGTGCTGGTCGCTGCCGCGGGTCGCTCGGTGGTCGATGCTCTGACCGCGCGAGTGAAGGGCGCGGTTGGAGCGGGCGGCCCGGCGCGAGTGTCGCTCGGCGAAGTGTCCGAGATGATCGATGTTGTGCGCTTGGGTCTTTCGGCCGGTCTTTCGTTTGATGCGGCGCTTGAGATTTTCTGCGCCAACCGCCGGTCAGTGCTGGCTCTTCGCCTTGAGCGCGCCTGCATGGCGTGGCAGGTGGGCGTGGGCACGCGTGAGGACGAGTTGTTGGCCGCCGCGCGCGACCTGGACGTGCGAGCGCTCGAGACCTTTGCCATCACGGTGGGGCAGGCGCTCGCCCTGGGTGCCCCACTTGCCGAGACGCTGGCCGCTCAAAGTCGCGAGATCCGTGCGGCTCATCGCGCCGCGGTCGAGCGCGAGATCGAGCGTGCGCCCGTCAAGCTGCTGATTCCCACCGGCACGCTCATCTTGCCGGCGTTGCTTCTGTCCATATTGGGCCCGCTGCTCGGAGCAGGCGGGATGATGTAGGGAGGAATACATGAACACGATGACTGACGCTGCTGGCAAGGTCCAGGGCTGGGCGTTTTGCCGGGCGGCACATGTTCGTCAGCGCGCCAAGGAACTATTGCAGGAGGAGAGTGCACAGGGTACCACCGAGTATGCCATCTTGGTCGGCGTGCTCGTGGTGATCGCGATTATCGCCATCGTCGCATTTAAGGGCAAGGTCCAAGATCTATGGAACGCTATCAGCGAGGGCATCAACAGCCTGTAGAGGGCGAGCGTCCCATCGGGGTGCTGCTGGTGTTTGCTTGCCTGACCGTGGCGATAGCGGCGGTGCTTTGGGGGCTTAACGCCGCGCGGCAGCAGCGTCCTGGGACCGCCTCCGATTTGGGCTCAGATTCGGCGGTGGCGTCTCAAAAAGATGAGATGCGAGATGCGGACGATTCGGATGTCGCTGTCACGGCGCAAACCTTTCTGCGGACGCTCGACAAGCGGTCTGGCACTGCGACGGATTCGCCTGAGGGCAACGCGATTGCGGTCCGGCTTGCATGGTCCGAGGACCGACCGATGACCGAAGCGGCGGCGGATATGCTGCGTGCCTATCGCGAGGTACCCACGGCGCAACTTGCTCTGAGCGGCTATCTCGACATCAAGGGAAACGTGTGGGGCGCCATCGTGCGCGACGAACGCGGCTGGGTCGATATGGTGACAATTGCCGCGGATGCTGGCGATGCTTCGTGTCGTCTGCGCGCCGTGCGCCTGAGCCCGCAGGCAACGGACTCAAAGGAGGGATCGTGAAATGCATGATGTCCTGCGTGAGGAATCTGCCCAGGCGACGGTCGAATACGCCATCGTCACGGTGGCGCTGTTATCGATCGTGCTGGCGATCGCGGGACTTTGGCCTGCCGGCACCGATGGGCGCTTGGCGGCGCTGGTTGAGCGGGCGGCATCCCATGGCGTTGCCTCGACGTCGGTTATCGACGCCGCTGCGGCCGCTAAGGACATCGCGTTGTATTGATGCCGCGCGCGAGGACCGGGCGCAGTCTACGGTCGAGGCCGCTTTTTTGCTGCCGACGTTTCTGACACTCATCCTTCTCGCGCTGCAACCGGTGTGCCTGCTCTATACGCGCGCGGTCATGGAGTCTGCCGCCGCCGAGACCGCGCGGCTCATGACCACGACGACGGCGGAGGACGACGATCTTAAGGAGTTCACCCGCCGCCGACTTGCCGCAGTGCCCAACGTTTCGATCTTTCATGCCGGCGGGCCGTTGTCGTGGGATATCGAGCTTGGCCGGGCCGGTGCGGGTGGCGTCTCGTCCGTGTCCGTTTCCGGCGAGGTCAAGCCGTTGCCTGTGATCGGTGCGTTTGCGCAGGCTATGGGTGGTACCGCCGAGGGCGGCTACGTTGAGCTCAAGGTCGATGTCTCGTATCAATCGCGTCCCGAATGGCTGGAGGGAGATTATGATTCGTGGATTGCTGCATGGGATTAGGCGCTGCCTGTTGCGGGTGACGCAAGGGTTTGCGGCCCGCCGTCGACCAGGCGCTCTCCGCAAACGAGGCGGCTTTATGGGTCGAGCCGGTGTCGATCTGTTTATCGAAGACGGCGCCTATACCACGCTTTCTTCTGCCGTGGTCATCCTAGTGGTGCTCACATTGTTGTTTTCGTCGACCGCGGCGATATGGAGCATGTCGCGTGCCGGGGATACTCAGGTGGCGGCTGATAGTGGCGCGCTGGCGGGTGCCAACGTAGTGTCGTCCTATCACACGGCTGCCACGGTGGTTGATGCGAGCATCTTGAGTCTGGGGCTGGCGGGGTTTGCCACGATCGGGACGGGCCTGGTCGCCATCCTCATCCCGGGTGCCGAGCCGGTTGCCGGCAATATGGTCGACACCGGGATTGAGATCATTAAAACGCGCAACAAGTTTGCCAAAAGCGCATCGGAAGGCTTACAGAAAATCGAGACGGCTCTGCCGTATCTGATCGCCGCGCGTGCCACGCAGGCGGTGTCGGCGCAGGATACCGATAGTGTGACCTATACCGGTACGGCGCTTGCCGTGCCCAGGACATCCGAGTCTGACTTCGCTGCGCTCGAGGGGTCCGAGATCTCGACCGATGCCATTAAAGACACATCAGATGATTTAGAGTGTGCGGCCGAGGAGCTGCGGAAGGCTTCTGGGGACACGGCGAAGGCTAAAGAGCGTGCTTGGCTGGCGGATTGTGGTGGGTCTGACAAGGGCTCGGTCGGCAGCTGTTCTTGCATGTGGGAGCGTGCGAAAAGCCTAACGGATCTCTCCGGTGTTCAAAATCCGCATTACTCATCGAGCGTTACGTGGGAGCCCCAAGTTGCCCTTGATCGCGCGAAGGACTACTACCATTGGCGTCTGACAAATGAGAAGCCCCACGGCTCGAGTGTCGAGATGAAGGCAGAGTCTGCGGCGCGTAAGGCGTTTTATACCTATGCGAGCGCGGAGGTCGATCGGGCGCATATAACCGAGAACGGAGACAGGGTTTCCTCCTATATTCCGCTGCTGCCGCGCAACTCTGATGAGGTTCGGGCGACGGAACTCTATACCGATGCGGTGTGGCCGACTAGCGTGAACGATGACAAGGCGTATCTGCATTACGGGACGACCTGCCCTAACTATAAGAAAGGGACGCCGAGCGGATTTGCTTCGGTTGCCGATTACGATGGACAGGATAAATGCAGCAAATGCCATTTTGGCGTTTTGTCGCTTGGTGCTGTTGCGGCGCCTTCAACCTCTATCGAAAACGGCTTCGAATATCACTTCGACGAGTTCAAAAAGGCCTTGGAGGAATACGTCAAATGTCGGAACAAAGAGCTTGAGCTCATGCGTCAGACCGAGGATGAGGCCGACCGTGCGAGCAATGCGTTTGACCAGGCCATTAAAGCGCTTTCGGGCGAGCGTCCGCGTATCGCTCCGCCCGGTCGCAACGGCGTGGTTGCCTTTGCGGTTTCGGGTGCCATCTCGAGCCCCGATGAGCTCAACTCTTCGTTTAACACGGCAGTCAGGCTTGGCGATCGCGGTGCCATCTCTGCCGCGGTGCTGGCGCCCGATGAGGCGACGGCGCAAAACAACGTGCTTTCGCGATTTTTCTCGACATTGAAGGAACGCTCGGGTGGCGTTGCCGGCGTACTCGATGGCGTCATGGATGTCTGGGGACGGCTGCTTGTGGGATACGGAGACATCCAAGGTTCGGCCGACGAACTTATGGACGAGATGATTAAAGGCCTAGGAGGGGGCAGCGGCGCGTTGGGCTCCATCGCATCGTGGCTCGGCGATACCGTTTCGGCGTCCGTGGCGGCGCTGGGTTTGGAACCGTGCGACTTGCGCCTGCGAAAGCCGGTGCTGACTGATTCCGCCAACGTCATTAAGAGCCCGGGGTCTGACATTGCTGGTCTCTCTCAAGCGCAAGACAAACTGCGAAGTATTCCGTTGGGCGTGACCGATCCCAAGGCGCTTTGCGAGGCGTTGGAATATCAAGTCGAACGCACCATCAGCGGTACGGTGTTCACGCTTGCGGAGATTCCTCTGCCCGGCGGCGGCTCCATCCCGCTCACCGTCGATGTCGCCACGCTGGTTGGCGCTCTGGGCGGTGGGTCGTAATGAGTATCCGCATGCGTCTGCGCGAGGAGCGCGCCCAAGCGACGGTGGAGATAGCAGTGGTTACGCCCGTTTTGCTGGTGCTGGCACTCATCGTATACAACGTCATGATCTATGCCAGCGCTGTCGCGCGCTTCGACCGCGTGGTGCCCGACATCGTGTTGGCGCACGCCGTGGCGCCGAGCGGGGAGGGCGACGAAAGCTCTGTCGATGCCTCGGCGACGGTCCGGACTCAAATTCTGAATGCCATGGAAGGCTATGACTTGCAGATCGAAGTGTCGAGCGAGCAAGGCACGGAGGCATCGGATGGTGGCCTGCTCTCCCTATCCGGTACGTTTAGGACCTACACCTGCACCATGCACTATGAGCCGTGGCCGACTTCTCTCAGCATCGCTGGCGTTCCGCTGGGGGCGCCGACAACGTTGTCGCACGAGCGCGCGGTGACGGTCGATCCATGGCGTCCGGGGGTGGTCATGTGACCGCGGTCTCGTCCTACATCGCCTACGCGCGGGCACTCAATAGGCTGGGCTGGACGCCGGCCGAGTTTGCGGTGGCGGAGTCGTTTGCCGTGCGCCTGCGCGGCATGCTGGGACGGTGTCCGGTTGCCGCCAACGGTCTGCCGCTCGTCATGGCATTTCCACGCTGCTCTTCGGTCCATACGTGTTTTATGGCCTATCCCATCGATATCGCCTTTATCGATGCACGTGGCTATGTCCTCGTATGCTACGAAAACGTACGTCCCTGGCGTATGTGCTCCTGCCCCGGCGCCTGGGCCGTACTAGAGCGTCCTTCAATCATTGTTTCGACCCCTGCTCTCCAACGCGTGCCGGCTTAAGAATTGGCGACAGCGGACTTTCGTCATACGAAATTGGGTAAGTTTGGCAGGAGATTGAACAGGCCCGGCAAAGGGGTCGATGATGGGCAAGACGTATACGGCCGCTAATGGTCAGGTTGTAACGGATGAAATGATTGACGCGTGGTGTGAGTCGTACGAGCGCGGAGAGTTTCCGGATGGCGAACACACCGTTGGTGGGATCGTGCTTGGACGGCCCCCGCTCTCAGGTGAGGGGACGGCAACGCTGTCGGTCAAGATTCCTCTGGGAATGAAGGAGGCCATTCGTCGACGGGCGGCTGCCGAGGGGATGACGCCAAGTGAGTTTGCCCGTGCGGCTCTGAGCGAAAAACTTCTTGCTGCCGGCTGATGCCTCTGACGTGCCGATTTAAAGAACCGGGTTGATTTCCGATCTCAGCCGAACACATTGAGCAAATAGGTCGTT